>JALOMS010000068.1 GCA_025455345.1 Thermoflexibacter sp.
TATGTAGGCTCTGCCGAACCTCAGTTGCGTGAAAAATTAGCTGGATTGTATAGCGAAATAGCCACGTATTATGGTAAACCTTCTAATGCACAGATGATAAATTTAGCTCTCTTAGAAAGCAAAATCAAAGAAGCCCAAACAAGCATAGACAACTTGAAATCTAAGCAATTAGCTACTTTGAATGCCCAATTAGTAAAGCTAAAATTAGAAGAAATAAAACTACGAACATTCGAGGAGTTCAAAGCCGCAGATAAGTAGTAAACTCAATAGAAAATGATTTATTTTGTTTTAACTTCTTAAAAATCATCTTTTTAAAATTCAATAAATTGCCAAACTTTAAAAAAAGTTTGGCAATTTTGTTTTCTAAGTAATTCAACTTTTCTAAGCGTTCTTTGTATTAAAGTCCCTTTAGGGACGACATATTGGTAGAAAATAGAATTTCAAACAAGATATAAGTCCCAGACTGGAAGTCCCGTAGGGACGATACAAATTTTTGTTAATGAAGTAGTTACGTCCCCGAATGGAATTTCCTATGGGACTAAAAGGCATTTATTTTTTCTGACAAGTTCCTACCCTTAAAAGGGTAGGTTATACAAGTTAATTCTTTGATTGTCTTATATATAACACACCCTTTCAAGGGTATGAGCCAAGAACAGCTAAAAAAGTTGGATTACATAAAGTTAGAATACTTTTTAGCAGTTCCATTTTCCTATATAAGCCCACACATATACATCTAAGCACAGATATAAACTATTTATTGTTTTAATTGGTTAAATTGGAATACAAGGCAAATTTAATTACTTTTGTAGAAAATTAGTAGCTATATTTTTTACAGAGTATAAAATCCTTATTACCAATTATTTAGCATAGTCATCAATAAGACTATACATCAAACCAATATTTATGATAAATATTAATCATTCTAATCCTATCCAATTAGACAGCATAGAAGAGGCAATTGAAGCAATTCGCAAAGGGGAAGTAGTAATCGTAGTAGATGATGAGGACAGAGAAAATGAAGGCGATTTTATTTGTGCGGCAGAACGCCTAAGTCCAGAAAAACTTAATTTTATGCTCAAAGGCAGAGGTACACTTTGTGTAGCCTTATCAGAGGCTCGTTGTGAGGAGCTTGCCTTGGATATGATGGTGGATAAAAATACAGCTACTTACGGCACTCCTTTCACTGTTACCGTTGATTTAATTGGGCAAGGTGTAACTACAGGTATCTCTGTATCAGACCGTTGGAAAACTATCCAAGCATTGATTAGTGAACAAACCCAACCCGATGACTTAGCAAGACCTGGACATATCAATCCACTAAAAGCGATGAATGGAGGAGTATTGAGACGAACAGGACATACAGAAGCAAGTGTAGATTTGGCTCGTTTGGCGGGGCTTTATCCCGCAGGTGTGCTTATAGAAGTTTTGAACGAACATGGGGAAGCCGCAAGACTCCCAGAATTGAAAAAAATTGCCGTAGAAAATGGGCTTAAGCTAATATCTATCAAGGATTTAATAGAGTATCGCTTACTCAAGGAAAGTTTGATTAAAAGAGAAGAAAGTGTAAAAATGCCTACTGCGTATGGAGATTTTCAATTGGTAGCTTACCAACAAACCAATACAGGGGACTTACACTTAGCCTTAGTGAAAGGCGAATGGAAAAAAGATGAGCCTATCATGGTAAGAGTCCATTCTTCTTGTATGACTGGCGATATTTTTGGCTCTTGTCGTTGTGATTGTGGCAATCAACTCCATAATGCAATGCGTATAGTAGATAAGGAAGGCAAGGGCGTAGTTCTTTATATGAATCAAGAAGGGAGAGGAATAGGATTACTCAACAAGCTGAAAGCGTACAAATTACAAGAACAAGGTTATGATACTGTAGAAGCAAACTTGGCATTGGGATTCAAAATGGACGAGAGGGATTACGGAGTAGGTGCCCAAATACTTCGAGATTTGGGAGTAAGCAAAATACGTCTAATTTCTAATAATCCTAAAAAAAGAGCGGGTTTAATGGGTTATGGATTAGAAATAGTGGATATCGTTCCCATAGAAATAGCTCCTAATCCACACAACGAAAAATACCTACAAACTAAAAGAGATAAATTAGGACATCTAATTTTACAGAGATAATAAGACTAAAGTTTTGGAAGTTTAAAACTTGTTCCTTATTTTTGTAAAGAAAATATTGATGTTGGAATATTAGCTCAGTTGGTTAGAGTGCTACCTTGACATGGTAGAGGTCGGCGGTTCGAGCCCGCCATGTTCCTCAAAAATAAAAGGTTACATCAAATCAATGTAACCTTTTTTGCTTTATATAGTTTAATCAAAAGTATAAAATCATTAGTTATCAATCTATTTTGCACAATTACTTACCAAAATAACAATTTTAATTATAACGAAGGTGATAGAAAATACAGATACGTGGATAGAAGTCGGTTATAAGATTTTTGCGCTTGAGGGATTTAAAGCACTAAAGGTAGAGCGACTTGCTAAAAAAGTAGGAATTAGCAAATCTTCCTTCTATCATCATTTTGCAGACCTTGATACATTTATTGAAATTTTGTTACAGCATCATATTCGGCAATCACACATATTGGCTCAGAAAGAACAAAATGCCAAAAATATTTTTCCTGAACTCATTGATATTCTGGTAGAATACAAGATTGACCTGCTTTTCAATCGAGAATTAAGGGTACACCGCAATAATCTCTTGTTTGCAGAAACCTTATCAAAATCCAATGAAGCAATTGGTAATAGTTTTATGCTCATTTGGATAAAAGAGCTAAATCTACAACTTTCTCATGTACAATTAGATGCTATTTTTGAATTAGCCCTTGAAAACTTTTTTTTGCAAATCAACTCAGAAAACCTGAACCCTCAATGGTTAGCAAGCTATTTTTTAAACTTAAAGAAGTTATCAAGCACATTTAGATAGTTTGCATTGTACGGTAACGTCTAAAATCTCAACATTCCTTTGGATAACTTTGTGAAAATTGTATTGAATGTTTAATTGTATTTGACTATGGAAAAAAAATTTCACAAGAATTATCTAAAAATCACTGCTTTTGTTGTGGGTTCTTTTGGACCTATTTTCTTTTTAGGCACAATGCTACCTACCTCAGAGCCTGCAAGATGGACACTTGATTTACTTAGCTTACCTCTTGATGGCTTGCAGAATTATGATGCACCAACGACAAGATTCTTATCGGCTCTAACAGGAGGATTTCTTTTGGGTTGGGGAGTCATGATTTGGTGTTTGCAACATTGGGTCTATGATTTTGCCCCCGAAGCAGTTCGCAGGACTGTACTTTCAGGGCTTCTTTCTTGGTTTTTGTTGGATAGTGCAGGTTCTATCGCTTCTGGCAATGCTTCAAATGCTTTTTTTAATATTATTGTTTTACTAATTGCCGTAGGTCCTTTGTGGAAATCAGCAAAAGAATAAAATCTTTCGGAAAGAGCTACTTTTTATAACCATTTGACATTTTACATTGTCAAATGGTTATTACTTTTGTAAGATGGGATTCTAATTTTTATCAAATGGAATTAGAGGGTTACTGCCACCTAATTTTAACGAACTTTTCATTCCTTTTAAAATTAGCAGGGATAACCTTAAGAATTTCCTTCCTCAATACTTCTATAAGTCCATCTTTAGAAAAACTCTTGCGAACGACGATACTTACTTCCCTGATAGGTTTAGGGTCTGCAAAGTGAATTACCTTAGATTTTTCTTGCTGATTGACAGCCATTTCAGGAATCAAAGTAAATCCACCGTAATTATCTACCATTTTCTTTAAGGTTTCTATTGAGCCGCTTTGGAATGCGATATTTTTTTTATTCTTAGGAGTATCACAGATATTTAAAACTTGGTTTCTGAAACAATGTCCACTATTGAGCAACCAAAACCCTTCGAGCTGTTCTATGTCTGCGGCTGTAATCGTGAGATGTGAAGACAGTAGGAGATTGTGGCTTCCATAATACACAAAAGGCTCATTATACAAAGGAATTTCTCTTAAAAAAGGCTTATCGACTGGTGTAACCAAAATACCAATGTCTATGAGTTCTCTGTCCAAAGATTGAATAATATCTTCTGTTTGCATCTCATTAATATCCAAAGAGGTATGCGGGTGTTCTTTCATAAAGTTACCAATAAACTTAGGTATGATATACGGACTAATGGTAGAAATAATACCTATTTTGAACTCTCCTACAAGGCTTTCTCTTTCGTGATTGATTATTTCTTTGAGTTGCTTGGTTTCTTGGACAATAAGTTTGGCTTTGCTGAGGATAACCTCTCCAACTGGGGTGGGTTCTAAGGGAGTCTTGCTACGGTCAAATATAGCTACGCCTATTTCTTCTTCCAATTTTTTGACTTGAATTGTTATGGTTGGTTGCGTAACATGGCACTTTTCGGCGGCTGTTACAAAATGTCTATACATATCAAGCGCAAGAATATACTCTAACTGTTGGAGTGTCATAGCTTATATATTTTTTTAATACAAATATAGAAATTATTAATTTGATTTATATATCAAATAATCATATTTTTGTCTTGATTTATACTTCTCTGATTCATTAACAAATCATTGTTAATATAGATTTTTATCAAAAAATTTTTTAAATTAATAAAACTGAAGTATTATGGAAAAAAATGAAGCAAGCAAGTGTCCTTTCTCTCATGGAACTATAAAGAAAGTGGCTGGTGGGGGTACATCAAATCGCGATTGGTGGCCTAATCAGCTAAAATTAAACATTTTACGCCAACATTCTTCTCTCTCCAATCCAATGGAGGAGAGTTTTAACTATGCCAAAGAGTTCAAATCACTTGACCTCAAAGCAGTAAAAAAGGATATTTTTGACCTGATGACAACCTCCCAAGATTGGTGGCCTGCTGATTATGGTCATTACGGTCCGTTTTTTATTAGAATGGCTTGGCATAGTGCTGGTACTTATCGAATTGCTGACGGGCGCGGGGGTGCGGGAAGTGGCACACAGCGATTTGCTCCTTTGAATAGCTGGCCTGACAACGCCAATCTTGACAAAGCACGTCTATTATTATGGCCTATTAAAAAGAAATATGGGAAAAAAATTTCTTGGGCAGATTTGATGATTTTGGCTGGGAACTGCGCCCTTGAGTCTATGGGTTTTAAAACCTTTGGATTTGCGGGTGGGCGAGAAGATGTTTGGGAACCCGAAGAGGATATTTATTGGGGTTCGGAGGCTGAGTGGTTAGGCGATAAGCGTTATACAGGCGACAGAGTACTCGAAAACCCTCTTGGTGCGGTGCAGATGGGGCTTATCTATGTCAATCCTGAAGGTCCTAATGGCAATCCTGACCCTCTTGCTTCTGCGCGCGATATTCGTGAAACCTTTGGACGTATGGCAATGAATGATGAAGAAACCGTAGCTTTAATAGCTGGAGGACACACTTTTGGAAAGACACACGGAGCGGCAAACCCAAGCAAATATGTGGGAGCAGAGCCTGCTGGAGCAAGTATAGAAGAGCAAAATCTTGGCTGGAAAAATACTTATGGAACAGGCAACGCTGGAGATACAATCACAAGTGGTCTTGAGGGTGCATGGACTACTACACCAATCCAATGGAGCAATAATTATTTTGAAAACCTACTGGGCTATGAATGGGAACTAACTAAAAGCCCCGCAGGTGCGTTCCAATGGAAGCCCAAAGGGAATGCTGGGGCAGGAACTGTCATAGACGCTCATGACCCTTCTAAGCGTCATGCGCCTACTATGCTTACTACTGACCTTGCTTTAAAGGTAGATCCTATTTATGAGAAAATATCAAATGATTTTTACAAAAACCCAGACAAATTTGCAGACGCATTCGCACGCGCATGGTTCAAACTTACGCATCGCGATATGGGTCCTCGCCCTCGTTATTTGGGTGTCGAAGTGCCTGCTGAAGAACTAATATGGCAAGACCCAATTCCTACACCTACTTATCAAACTATTGATGAGCAAGATATTAGTGCATTAAAAGCGAAAATTCTTGCTTCTGGTCTTTCTATTTCCGAACTTGTATCTACGGCTTGGGCTTCGGCTTCTACATTTAGAGGCTCTGATAAGCGTGGTGGAGCGAACGGCGCACGCATTCGTCTTGCTCCGCAAAAATATTGGGAGGCAAACAATCCTGCCCAACTCTCCAAAGTATTAGATACACTCGAACAGATTCAGAAAGAATTTAATAAAAGTCAGACAAGTGGCAAGCAAGTTTCTATGGCAGATTTAATCATTCTGGGGGGTAGTGCGGCAATAGAAAAGTCAGCAAAAAATGCTGGCTATGAGGTCAAAGTACCTTTTACAGCAGGACGCACTGATGCCTCACAAGCACAAACTGATGTAGTCTCTTTTGCTGTGCTTGAGCCAAAAGCAGATGGTTTCCGCAATTATGCCAAATCAAACCACACTGCCAAAGCAGAAGAAATGCTGATAGACAAAGCACAGTTATTGACTCTTTCCGCACCCGAAATGACTGCGCTCATAGGCGGTATGCGTGTACTAAATACAAATTTTGACCATTCATCGTATGGAGTATTTACTAAACGTAAAGAAACACTTTCTAATGATTTCTTTGTCAATCTGCTTGATTTTGGAATAACATGGAAAGCCGTAGATGAGTCTGCGAATGTATTTGAAGGAAGAAGTAGAACTACTGGAGAACTTAAATATACTGCTACACGTGTAGATTTGATTTTTGGTTCTAATTCTGAATTACGCGCAATTGCTGAAGTCTATGCCTGCGATGATGCTCAAGAAAAATTTTTGAATGATTTTATAGCCGCATGGACAAAGGTGATGAATCTTGACCGATTTGACTTAGCTTAGTTTTTGTTATTATTTTGAATTTGGTTCAAGAAAAATCATATACAACAAAAGCCATCGTCTTGCTAAGATGATGGCTTTTATTTAATGGTTTGAGCATTTTTTACTTCAAGCAAAATAGACTAATTATATCAATTTATTATTCTCATCAGGAAATACTACCCATGGTTTGAATACTTTTGCTTTTTCAAAATCCATCATAGCATAAGACATAATGATAATAATATCTCCAACTTGTACTTTTCTTGCCGCCGCACCGTTCAGGCAAACCTTACCACTACCTCTTTCGCCTTCTATGATATAAGTTTCAAATCTCTCTCCATTGTTATTATTTACGATTTGTACTTTTTCACCAGCGATTAAATTTGCTGCGTCCAACAAGTCCTTATCTATGGTAATACTCCCTACATAGTTGAGTTCTGCTTGTGTTACTTTTGCTCTATGAATTTTTGATTTTAAAACGTTAATCCACATTGAAAATATGATTATAAATTGATTAAGATATTGTCAATCAAGCGAATATCGCCTAATTTGACTGCTGTACAGATTGCTATCTGCCTTGTGGTATGTTCCATTTTCATATTTGAGGGAAGTTCTGTCAAGTCTTCTGCATCTATAATATCAAAATATTCAACTGTAAAAACATTAAAATCGTTCAAAAACTGTATCGCCTTTTGCTGTGCCTCCCCTACCCTATCACCTTTGGCAAGTAAGGTTTTAGCCAAGTTTAAAGCCTCGTAAATTTTAGGAGCGATTTGCCTCTGTGTAGGAGTTAATCGTCTATTGCGCGAAGACATAGCCAAACCATCTGCCTCTCTGACGGTAGGACAAATTCTAAGGCTGACATCAAAATTTAGTTGCTTTACTAAGAGGTTGATTATCATACATTGTTGTAAGTCTTTTTGCCCAAAATAGACTTTTTGTGGTTTTACAATATTGAATAACTTACTCACAACTACACCTACCCCATTAAAATGACCAGGGCGATGCCTACCTTCCATGACCGACTCCAATGCGCCAAAAGAAATACCCAAACTCATAGGAACAGGATACATTTCCTTTTCTGAAGGCAGGAATAAATAATCACAACCACTATTCTTAAGCAAGACAATGTCTTCTGCTACGGTTCTTGGGTATTGGAGCAGGTCTTCTTGGTGATTGAACTGAGTAGGATTGACAAATATGCTACATACGACCTTCTCATTTTCTTGTTTGGCGAGCCGAATTAGAGAGAGATGTCCTTCGTGAAGCGCACCCATAGTAGGCACAAAACCAATACTTTGAGAAGATTGATAAGAGCGAAGGGCTGTTCTTATTTCAGTAATATTATAAAAAATTTGCATACATTCTACTTGATTAGTGAGGTAAATTTGGGGGAATTATCCCTATCTGTCCTAATTTCTTGTTGTTGCTTTTTGTATAAGTAAATGAATATGGTAAAAGTATAGTTTTATTTTTGTAATGATGTATATTTATCATAGTTTGTACTCATTATATCATATTTTATCATCGAGAAAATGGAAGAAAATTCAAACAATCAAGTAAAAAATGTTGAAAAAGAAGAAGTTACAAAAATCTCAGAAATAGATAATATACAGAAAAAGGCAAAGAAGCGCATTAATTTGGAATTGATATTGGCAAGTATTTCCTTGTTTATCAGTTTGTCCACCTTTGGTATCACAGCTTTTCAAACCAGCATTATGCAAAACCAGCAAAAAGCATCAGTTTGGGCATATTTGGAAGCCGAAGTTGGGGTATCTTCTGAGGGTTTTTATTGTGATGTTCACAACAAGGGAATAGGTGCAGCCATTGTCAAAAAAGTTACTTATTGGCATGAAGGACAGGCATTTTCAGATTTTACTGAGCTTGCAAAGGAAATAGTGAACGATAGCACTTTTTCTTATTATCATTATTCTACCACACCTATCAACAAAAAGGTATTTTCTGCTAATGAAAAAATTAGGATTTTCTCTACTAAGGATATGAAGTATGTGATGCCTTTGGTAAAAGCAGAAGTCAGTGTAGAAATCATCTATACAAATATTTACGGAGATATATCTACCTATAAAATTCCATAGGTTATCCTATTGCTGATTCGAGGCAACGCCTTGAATCAGTAAGGCTCTCCCCTACCCTACTCCGTACCCTCCACCACTTGGCGTTTCTATGATTATCCTGTCGTCTATTTCCATTTCTCTTTTATCTAATCCATTAAGTAATTCTAAATCACCATTTTTCCTTATAATATACTGCTTACCTACTTGACCCTCTCCTCCCCCATCTAAGCCATAAGGTGGTATGTTTCTGTGCTGGGTAAGTACACTTAAGGAGACCTTTTCTAAGAATGTAAGTTCCCTGATGATTCCCCTACCGCCTTGCCATTTCCCCTTGCCACCTACCTCTGCTCTAATAGCAAAACGCTCTAAACGAACAGGATAGCGAAGTTCTAAAATCTCTGCGTCTGTAATTCGGGTATTGGTCATGTGTTGGTGAACGGCATCACATCCATCAAATCCTTCTCCTGCGCCAGTTCCTCCACAAATAGTTTCGTAATACCCAAAATGCTCATTTCCAAATAGTAGATTATTCATCGTTCCTTGACTACACGCCGCCAAACCTAATGCTTTGAGCAGTGTATCGACCAATCGCTGACTCGTCTCCGTATTTCCCCCTACTACCGCAGGACAAAGGAAAATATCATTATCAAAATTAGGATTGAGCAAAGTATTAACGGGGATAATTAGTTTTACTTGTTTCATCATACCTTCATTAAGAGGTATTTCTGTATCTAATAACAAGCGCAAAACATAAATTACAGCACTATTCACAATCGCAGGTGTAGCATTCAAATTCCCTATATGTGTTGGAGAACACCCCTGAAAATCAAATATTAATCTATATTCTTTTGTTTCATTTAGTATTATTTCAATTCTTACCATCAATGCTGTACCATCGTCCAAAAGTTCCTTCTCAGATAAAATCAAAGGAGTAGCTGATATCCTTCCCAATTTTTTTATGACAAAACTTTCTAAACTTCTTTGTAAACTTTGGGCAGCATGATTTTTCAAGGCTTGCATATAAAATTGTACGCTGGCTGTACCAAATCTCGTACAGAGGTGCTTCAAGGCTTCTATTCCTGATTGTATAGAAGCCAAAGCCCCGTTCAAATCTGCCAAATTTTCGTGAATCGCTCTGCTTGGGAAGGGAGCTTCAAGCAAGACATGACGTATATAGTCCCATTGAGGTTGGTAGTTTTTGACCAAATAAGAGGGGAAAATAACAACTCCTTCCTCTGCCAGATTAGTTGCGTCGGGTGGCATAGAACCAGGGCGTTTACCCCCTATCTCTGCATGATGCGCTCGGTTGGCTACATAACCAACTAATTGATTTTCAAAAAATACTGGGGCTACCAAGGTAATATCGGGCAAATGAGAACCACCGAACTTAGGGTGATTGGTAATGATGACATCTCCCTCATTCATTGGAATTGTATTTTTCAAAGTTCTTACACAAATTCCCAAACTTCCCAAATGTACAGGGATATGAGGCGCATTGACAATTAGTTCCCCTTGCGAGTCCAATAAGGCACAAGAAAAATCTAAGCGTTCCTTGACATTTACAGAAAAAGATGTCCTTTGCAAAAGCGCACCCATCTCCTCTGCTATTCCTTTGAATCTATTGGTAAAAAGCTCTAAATCAATTGGATTTTCAATAATCTCTTTGCTTTCTACTAAAGAAATTTCTGTATTTTGAGGTAAAATTTCCCTAATTATTGCATTATTAGCTTTGTCCAAAAAAACTTCCCAATTGGGTTCTATAAAAACCGTGCTATTCTGAGAAAGCAAAATAGCCGCTCCTTGGAAACTTGCTCCTACCCTCAATTTTTCCCAAACAAAGACGGGTGTATTATTCAATTTTTTATTAAAATAAACTTCTGTAAAATACACTGGTTCAGGAGAATATATTTCTACATCTAAAGCATTAATCGAATTTGGTTTCTGCTCGAATGTAGATGCTACTACCTTGATAGATTCTATTTCTATGATTTGTACTTCTCCTACCCAATGCCCATAGATATTGATGTATTTCTTCTTAAATTCCTGATTTAGAAAATCTTGAGTAATATTTTCACTTGTACAAGCTATCTCTATGGTACTATCCTGTCCTTTAAATCTCAAATATACATATATACTTTTTATTCTCATTTCTTGGCTTGTAATCCCTTCTTTTTGAAGATTCTCCAATGCTTTTTGTTCAAGTTCGTGGGCTGTGCTTTTTAGCTGTTTCCCAAAGTCTTGTAAAGGTTTCATGACTTGTATAGACGCAAATCGCTCAATCTGGGCGATGCCCATACCAAATGCACTCAATAAGCCCGCTTTGTAGGGAATAATTATTTGGCTCATATTCAATAATTTGGCTACTCCGCAAGCATGCTGTCCCCCAGCCCCACCAAAAGCAAGTAAGGCATATTTTTGAGAATGATAACCTTTGCTTACAGAAATCTTGCGAATGGCTTCTGCCATTTTCTCATTAGCGATTTGTACAAAACCTTCTAATATATCCGTTGCCAATGGCATATTCCCTGTAATGTCTTCTATTTGTTTTTGTACTTTTCCAAGAGCAATTTGCGAGTAGCCCTTGTCAATTGGGATATTAAAATTATGTGGTAAGAGCCTTCCAAGCAGTAAATTTACATCTGTAATTGCTAATCTGTCCCCTATTCCATAACAGGCGGGACCAGGGTTTGCTCCTGCGCTTTCTGGACCTACAAGGAGTTTGAAGCCATCAAATTGGCAGATAGACCCTCCACCTGCCGCTACTGTTTCTATGGCTAAACTTGGGCTAAGCAGTTGAATGTCATTTATTTTAGTTTCAAATTGGTAGTCAAAACTCCCATCATAACGCGCCACGTCTGTACTCGTTCCGCCCATGTCAAAGGTGATAATCTTCTGAAAACCCGATAATTTTGCTGTTTCTGATGCTCCTACTATTCCCCCTGCGGGACCACTTAGTAAGCTATCTTTAGGATTGAAAAAGTCTGCTTCTACCAATCCTCCTGCACTTGTCATTATTTTGAGTGAGGAAGATTTTGGTATTGTATCTTTGATAGCGGCAAGATAATCGTAAATAACAGGGGATAAATAAGCATTAACAACAGCCGTTTGTGTTCTCGGCAATATTTTTACAGCATTTGCTAAGTCAGAAGAAAGAGAGATAAATCTAAAACCTTCTTTTTCAAGTCTTTCTTTAAGCAAGCACTCATGAATAGGATTCAGATAACTATGCAAGAAAGCTATTGCAATCGCCTCTATTCGTTGCTTTTTAAGCAGGTCAATAAGTCTATCTATTTCTTTATCAGACAAATGTACTAAAATATTTCCTTTACTATCCAAACGCTCATCTACTTCTATCACTTCTTTGTAAAGAGGCAAAGGTTTTATTACATTCAATGCAAAAAGATGAGGTCTTTGTTGTGTACCTATTTTTAACAAATCCCTGAACCCTTTGGTAATGAGCAAGGTTACATCTGCTCCTTTGCGTTCTAAAAGGGCATTTGTACCTTTTGTAGAGCCAAGTTTCATTTGAATCGGTGGAAGAGGCTGATAAAGAGAAGTTTGCGTAGCTATACGCGCAGCTAAAATTGGTGCTTCTTCGTATGCTGTGATAGCAAAATCAAGTTGTGTCTGTGGATAGATGGGAAAAGGTTTTGATAAGGTAAGTAATTGATTTTCAAAGTCTATTTTTATAATTTGTAGCTTTTCTCTTGTGGTTTTTTCCCAATCTTTCAACAAGATAAACTCATATCCTTGAAAAATATCCCTGTTTGTCTGCCAATTGGCACGGAACTCTAATGTCCTATCATCTATTTGTTTTATGATTTTGCCTCTCAGGTTTCCATTACTTAACACTTTGATATATTGCTCTTTACCATCTGGAGCAATGGCTATACAATCCGTAAATGTACCTCCTGTATCTATCCAAATTTGCCAACTCATATTGTATTAGTGAAGAAAGAATAAATGCCTCTAAATAAAATATGCTAAAATAGCCTCTCTTTCTATTCTTTGACTATTTTTTTAATAAAAATACGTTTATCTGTATGTATTTTAAGCCAATACATTCCTATAGATTGGTTTTTCAAACTAATCATATAATCATTGGATATAGTAGAGAATAAAATATCATTTATTTGCTTACCAAGCACATCAAATACTTTTATTTGCCTAATCGTTTCATTTTCAGTTTTCAAATAAAATAAATCTTGAGATGGATTAGGAAATATCACAATATTATTTTCTATCTCATTTTCTTTGATACCTGTAATCATAATATTTTCAGTTCTGGAAGTGCTTGGACAACCTTGACCATCTCTAACTCTTACGAAGTAACTACCTGATTCTCTGGCAATTAAATTTTTTTGGGTTTCTGTGGGTAATAATGTATTATTAAAAAACCATTCAAAGTTGGTAAGATTTCGCTCTGAAATAGCCTCTAAAATATCTCCATTCCTGCGAATACTTACTGCATAGCTTGGAGACACGGTAACGACGACTTCTTCGGAGGTATAAGTACACTTGTCTTTTGTAAAGATTTGGACTCTATAGCGACCTGCTTCTTTCACTGAATAGCTTTGCTCTGTGGCACTCCCTATTTTAGCCCCATTCAGTAGCCATTGATAGTTTTCTATATTCAAGGGAGAAATAGCTGTAAAACGCGTATTGATAGATTCTTCTCCGCAAAAAGAAGTAGAGCCATCTATTTGTATTTGAGGTCTATTCGTAGCATTTTGTGTATTACAATCCACTAATAAGACAAAATTTTCACTATTCAAAATCAAATTGGGGACTAAGCTATTACGCACTTGGAGCGTATAAGTACCTACATCACTCGCTTTTAGATTTTCAATGACAAAGGAAGCCATAGTAATATTCGTCGGCTCGTTGTTCTTATACCAAAGGTACTGATTTGAAGTCCCTGAAGTTGGGAAACTTATCGCAATATTTTGCCCTACTTGCTTAAGTGCTTCTTGAGGTTTTCCTATTTTAGTCTGAGGAGCATATACCACATCTTTCGGCGAATTACCTAACCACCAAGCACTTAATGGTTCTAAACTTCCAAATTCCAGTGCATTGTTGTAAATAGTAAATTTGTTTAAAGTCTTCAGATTGAGCAAGTTTTTAGAAATTGTTTTAAAAAAATTGTTATGCGCCAGCAATACTTCAAGTGTTTGGATAGCATTGATGCTTTCAGGAAGGTCTTTTAATTCATTGTTAGAAATATCTAAGAATTTTAATTTTTGTAAATTCCCCAAGTTCTGCGGCAATATATTCAGTTGATTACTTTGTAAATTAAGTATTTCCAAATTACTCAAGCCTATAAGGTCTTCTGAAACTTCACTTAATTGATTATTATTGAGGAATAAGTTTTTCAAATTACTTAGTTTGCTGATTCCATTAGGTAGCTTATCTAACTGATTATTGGAAATCCACAAAGTAATCAAATTTTTGATATTGAATATATTGGGAGAGAATGAACCTTTGAATAGGTTGTTGCTTATGTCCAAATATTCTAAATTATTCAAAAAAGTCATAGAAGGCGGAATCTCGCCTGTAATATGATTTTGTGCCAGATTCATGGTTCTTAAGTTGGTCAAAATATTTTCACCTTCTACGAATACATCAGGAATACTTCCTTGTAAGTTATTGTCTATCAGTTGGATACCTACTATTTTGCTTTTTTCAAATATTAGACCTTGCCACGTAGCCACTTGAGTGGTAA
>JALOMS010000615.1 GCA_025455345.1 Thermoflexibacter sp.
ACATAATGACTGCCCTCAGTACAGAAGGCGATAGACCCGTGATAAAGGCATAAAACCATAAACAAAACAAGGTTATACTTAAAAAAATCCAATTTCCATATTTTTTATTTCTTTTTACCCAAGTAAATAGCCAAGTCAAAATTTGGAACAAAATACCTACATGTAAGCCTGAAACTGCCAAAACGTGCATAGCCCCAGTATTGGCATAAGCATTGCGAATGGCATTGTCCAAATTATCCTTTATTCCTAATACTAAAGCAGTTACAATGCTATATTCATCTCTTCCCCTAATTGTATTACTGAGAATATCATTTGCTTTTTGGCGTACCCAAATAGCTGTATTTAAGATAGGATTAGGAGGGAGAAGTGTTAGGATTTTTACTTGTTTTGAAGTTACAAAATGTTGATGGTATATCTGTTGATTTGCCAAATATGCTTGAAAATCAAATTGTTTAGGATTAGATGGAGGAATATTAGCTTGAGGGCTACCTTGGACTAAGAGAATATTGCCATATTGAAGTAAAAACTCCTGTCCTCCGTCTAAAGGTTTGATATAAAGCAAAATGCGACCATTTGCTTCTTTCCATGTTTGCCCGCATAATACACGCTTTACGACGATTTCTGCCTTGTAGTAGTTAGGCTTTTTTTGCACTTCTTCATCTATCACCGCTTCATAATAAGTAATTGAGTCACAGAGATTGGCAAAATGCGTGTCTTGATGTATCTCGGTCTTGTAGTGCGTAATATTAACGCCAAAAAGCATCACTATCACTAAGCCCAAAAAACCAAAAACTACTCCTGCTTTGCGTCGCAGAATAGGAGTAGAAAAGAACAAAAATAGGATATAAATTGTTGAAAATAAAGCAAATAATGGCAGCCAATAAATAGAATACAATCCACCATAGATATATAGCAAAATACCTATCATCAAAGAAAACACAATGCGAACAAAGGGGAAGGCTGACCATTGCATAAAATAGACGATTTAGATGCTAAAATAACCACAACTTACTCAAAAATAGCATATTAATTATAAAATTTTAAACCAATATACATCAATCAATATTAGTTATTAAGTTTCTTTTTTTTGGTATTAATTCTTTCTATTACCCAATTTCCTACTTTTCTGCCTTGTTCTTTGCCTTTGTCTATTGCAGAGCGGTAGTGAATCCCGCCATATAAGCGACTAATACATGCTTCTTCTGCCGCTTCGTCAAAAGATTTGTAAGACCGAACAGTAAATCCATATTCTACTTCAGTAGAATCTGTAAAAGCAAAATTTTCTCCGTATAAGGAAGTTAAGCATACGGAAATAGCAGAAGAAACTACACTATGCCCACTTGTATATTCTGGGAAAGGTGGAGTTTGTAAGAGCGGTGTCCACTCTTTATCAATAAATTTATTAATAAGTGTTTCAGGGCGAACCAGATTACTCCTATATTTTTCGTCCCAACAGCTAATAAATCCATCAAACATTGTGATAGCTATGAAAGTATAAGTTTCCATAACCTGCATTATATCTGCTTGCTTTTTATCACAAGCAATTTTACTAATACCTATCCAATGCCCCCCAGGTGAGATTTGTTTAGCGGCAAAAGAAGCATGACCGACTAAATTCATTACAAAGGGATTGTTGTCCCAAAATTGGGCAATCTCTATCTGGTCTTTCGTTAAGTTTTTCTTTACTTCATATACTTCTATAACTTCTTTAAAAAAAAGGCTATTATGAGTAGTGTCAAAAGCGGGAGGTCGTGGAGGCATAAACTGACTTGCCGAATCCAAAGTCATGCTACGTATTTTATTCCAATGTGGTTCTATGGCAGTCTTGTACTCAGGTGGAGTAGGTTTCCAGCGAGCGAGTTCGTCTCTTATTTCGTATTTAGGAAAAGTGCGACTTTCACGATAATTGTCTGTACGCGACCATGCGACTATATGTTCTGCTACTTTGGTGCCATAAAGCAGGGAATTGGCATAGACCTCATCAGAGATACCTAATTGCTTAAATTCGTCATAAATTTGATTCTCAAAATCTTCAATTTTTTCTGGCGAAAAAATAAAATTTGCCTTAGCAGAGGTCAGTATAGCATGCACACTCGCCAAAGGAAAACAATATTCTTTCCCTTGTTCGGGCTGAGGTATTTCCTTAAGGTCTTTCAGCTGCCCAGCCAAAGACTGATACTGGGGAAAAGCAGGCACTAATGCCTCATAGCCAGCAATCATTGTGTATGCATAAACCCTACTGGCTACTGGAGGTGAAAAAATATCATGAACAATCACATCTGTTAATTTTTTGACTGTGCGATGAATAAAGGCAGGATTTTGTATAGTAGCCAAATTTTGATTTTTTTTACTGTTACAATCAGTAAATAAAATTGATAAACCAACGATGACTATTAGAATAGCATACTTCATATCTTTATTATTTATTTTGGGCTACAAATTTTGATATAATCATGGAAATAACAAAATTGATTGATTTATTTTAATGCTTTTGTTACATTTTTAATTATTTGTTCGTCTATCATTTAAGTGGAAAATAGAACAATATTGTTAAAAAATTGTATTTTTGGAGAAAGAGTTACGTAAATTGAGTTGTAAAAGAAAAGTTATTCATTATGATAATTGCGAATCCAATATACGATGCAGTATTTAAGTATCTTTTGGAAGATACCAATATCGCCCGTTTTATACTTTCTACTATTATTGGTGAGGAGATTATAGATATAGAAGTAAAACCGCAAGAGCATGCTATTTTTTCAGATTTCTACTTAGTAAAGGTCTTTCGTGTAGATTTTAAGGCGACTGTCCAAACTAAAGAAGGGGAATCAAAAAAGATATTAATAGAACTTCAAAAAGGGAAGCAATTGGTAGATATTATGCGTTTTCGTCGTTACCTTGGGGAAAACTACCAAAGAGAAGATGAAATAAAAAATGAAAAAGGAGAGATAGAAAAACGCGCACTCCCAATCATTACTATCTATATCTTAGGATTTACGTTGGAGAACTTACCTATTCCTGTCATCAAATCTGGTAGATTGTATATTAACGTAGATACTCAAGAGGTTTTAACAGCAAAAAATGAATTCATTGAAGCTGTTACACATGACTGTTATGTGATTCAAATACCACATTTGTCTTTAGGTTTACAAACCAAATTGCAAAAAGTGCTTGCTGTTTTCAATCAAAAATATATATTAAGTAGAGATGATAAGCGTATATTAAATATTCCCAATGAATTAACAGATGATGAAATAATTAAACAAATACTTGACCGTTTAGCCAAGGCTGCAATGAACGAAGATGTAAGAAAACAAATAGAAGCGGAAGAAGAAATTGAAAATGCAATAGAGCGTACTTTGCGAGAGAGGGATAGAATTATTGAAGCAAAAGACAAGGAAATTGAAAA
>JALOMS010000616.1 GCA_025455345.1 Thermoflexibacter sp.
TTCGTTTGGTAGCTTTTATGCAAAGCCATCAAATCAAAAAACTTTACACCCTCAATACCGAAGATTTCAAACGCTTTGAAGATATAATCGAATTAGTCTAAACTCCTACAAATCTTATGAAAACCACTTATTTCCTTCGTTTTGCGGCATTAAAATTCCTTGTCGGGGTTTTATGAAATTTAAAAAGAAATCACTACATTGCTTTAAAAAAAGAAAGATATGATTTTAACCATAGAAAATACTGCTCAAGGTGTATTAGAGGCGTTTCAACAACTCAATTCGCTTGAAAAAGAAAAATTTATTCAGTGGCTCTTAGAGTCTAAACAAGAATCGGAAATATTCTCTAATACAATCAATCCAATTGATGAACTTTTTGGGATTTGGAAAGAGGAAGATATTGACTTAAAAACACTTCGTGAACAAGCATGGCGAATCAAAAAATAATTCTTTGTGATACAGGTATTTTTATACGATTATTTCGTGGAGATGAACAGATACGCCAAAATCTAAATGCAATAGGTACTGAAAACTTAGCCCTAAGCGTAATTACGCAAGGAGAAATCTATTATGGAATGCCCAAAAGAGAAATCCAAAAGACGCGCGAGTTATTAGCTATGTTCAAAACCTATCACCTTGACAGACAAATCTCTGCTAAATTCAAAGAATTAATGAGTGAACATTATGGCAGACAACTTGCTTTGCCTGATGCCTTGATTGCGGCTACCGCCCTAGTCAATAGCCTCGAACTTTATACACTCAATAGCCAAGATTTTATGATTATCGATGATTTAAAACTCTACAAGCCCTAAAAACTAACCCAATGAAGCCCGCACTTTTCCTTCGCCCTAATTTCTTAAAATTCCCCCTCTGAAGCATAGGAGGTTTGGTGTTTTCAAGCAAAAGCTTGTAAATTGCAATTAAAAATCAATAGAATATGCTACAACTAACCCTGAATATCAAAGACAAAACCAAAACTACCTTTTTCCTAGAGTTACTCAAAAGAATGGAGTTTGTAGAGATTGTCAAAAGCAATGAAACTACTGATTTTGAGGTAGATACATTTTTGATGGACATTTATCAAGAAAGAGAAAAATCAGCTACTGAACTCGCTCAAAAATTAGATAATTTGTTTGATAATCTATGAAAAAGGTCTTGATAGACACAGATATTCTCTCTTATTATTTATTCAAAGAATATCCAATTTTGAAGCAAAACTTTGAGAATTACCTCAGCAGTGAAGGTTTTGTTTATATTGGTCGCCCAACAATCTTTGAAATAGAAAGTGGGCTTAAAGCTAAAAATGCGATAATTCAACTGACAAAATTCTATGAGTTTGTCAAAAACCAACAATTTTTGGAAATTACTGCCCAATCTGCCCAGATTTCATCGGAAATGTATGCCCATCTCTATCAAATTGGCAGACATTCGGGGGTAAACGACTTATACTTGGCAGGTATAGCTCAAGCAAACAGCCTTGTCATTTGTACCAACAATGAAAAAGAATATGACAATATCCCCAACTTGGAAATTATCAATTGGATGAAATAAATCATTACCTAAACCCCTACAAACCCAATGAAACCTACTCTTTCCTTTCCTTTTGCCGTATTATTATTCCCTCTTCGGGGCTTAGGGGGCTTTTGAAATTTCAACAAAGATTTTGTAAATTGCTTTTCAAAAAAAGAAATATGAAAACAATCACCTTAGAATTGCCTGATGAATTAGAAATAGAGGATTTTGCCTATAAAATATATCTTGCCGGAACACTTTATGAAAAAGGCAAACTCTCGCTGGGGCAATGCGCTCAAATGGTAGGCATATCCAAAAGAGCCTTTATCGAAACAATGGGACACTATGGCTTTTCTTTATTTCCACAAACTTTGGATGAAACTTTAATCGACCTGAAAAATGCCCAAAATTATCTCTAATACCAGTATTTTGATTGTATTGGACAATCTATCAATGTTAGATGTCTTGGGTACACTTTATCCCCAAGTAAGCATTGCACCCCAAGTAGCAACCGAATTTGGGAAACCTCTGCCGAATTGGGTTCAAATAGAACAAGCAGATAATCTGATTTACGCTCAAATCCTTCAACAGAAAATCGGCGAAGGAGAATCAGCAACTATTGCCTTGGGTTTACAAAATACTGAAGCATTATTGATTTTGGATGACCTCAAAGCGCGCAAAATAGCCACCCGATTGGGCTTGAGTATTACAGGAACTCTTGGTATCTTATTACTTGCCAAAAAACAAGGACTTTTGAAAGATATTCCTCAATTAGTAACCGAACTCAAAAAATTACAATTCCGAATTTCCGAAGAATTAGAAAACTTATTACTCAACTAAACTTCTACAAACCCAATGAAATCCACTTCTTCCTTTCCTTTTGCCGTATTATTATTCCCCCTTCGGGGGTTAGGGGGCTTTCTCCTTCGGAGCTTAGGGGGCTTCCTCTTGTTTACTTTCTTACTATCCTGTACGCTGGGACTAGCGCAGAAACCAGAGTTGAGAGTGCAGATAGGGCATACAGGTGCTGTAAATCAGATAGTTCCCTTACCAGATGGCAAGAGTTTTTTGAGTGCTGGAAATGATGGGGTTATTATTCATTGGGATACAAAAAGTGGGAGAGAGATTAGGAGATTTCAAGGAGATGTTGAACATTTCATTCAAAACTTTTACTTGTTATCAAATGGAAGTGGTTTTTTAACAAAAGGTTGGCGTTCTAAATTTATAAAATATTGGGATTTGAATACTGGTAAATTAATAAAAGTTTTTGATATACCCACTACAGAACTTAGCCAAATTTCCTTGTTACCAGATAATAAAAGTTTTTTGGTACAGATTATGGAATTTCCATATCGTATTGAACATTGGAATATTTTATCTGGACATAAGATTCGAATAGTTGAAGAAGGTTATGGCAATTTTAGAAATTTTTACAGCGATATCATCGCTCTACCAGATAATAAATCTTATTTAATATTAAATCGTAACGAAAAAGGTCAAAAAGAGATTTTACACAAGAATTTAGTTAATGGGGAAACAATTCTATTATTCAAAGATACTACAAGCCCTATTGAGAAGATTATTTTAGTACTGAATGATAACACTTTTTTAACTAAAAGTCGAGATAAAAATCTCAAAAGATGGGATTTAACTAATGGAAGACAATTAGAGGTTTTAGAAGAACATAAACTTAAAATTAGAAATTTAATTTCAAATGAAGAAATTATAGATTTTAAAGGTGGCTCTGAAAGTATCAAACAGATTATCCTATTACTTGATAATAAATATTTGATTGTAAGTACTTCAATCTAAATAGTTTATATTATTTTGTATATTTGCCTTTATGGGACGCGTCAATACACCGATTCTAAGTGAATCACAGCGTACAGAG
>JALOMS010000069.1 GCA_025455345.1 Thermoflexibacter sp.
CACTCAAGTTATTACCTGGTTTTTCTGTAAAAAAGTTGGAAATCAGGTTCTTAAATCTACCAGTTTGAATGTCTAATATTCCAAAGAAACCTGTACCCACTGCCCAATAATTCCCTTTTTCATCTTGGCACATAGCTCTTACAAAAGTGCTTATTCCGCGATGATAGTTGATGAAATTGTCTTTTTGTCTATTATATTTTGAGATGCCGTTGTCGGCTGTACCTATCCAAAGGTTTTTTGCTTTGTCTTCATATAAATAAACAGTCAAATTGTGAGGTAAACTTAAGGTATCAAGGGGATTATGGGTATAAATTTTAATTTTATAACCATCGTATCGATTAAGACCTTCGGGAGTAGTAATCCACATAAAGTCGTCTTGGTCTTGTATAAAATTATAAACAAGGTTGTGAGCAAGTCCTTCATCTACGGTAAGGTGTTTAAATTTAGGATTTTGTGCTTTTAGTTTATTATTTGTTATACAAGCGATACTTACCAGAATTAGGAAAAAAATCGTTGCGCTACAAATGCGATTCATAAATTAATTGTTTATCATATTAAAATAACGATACAGTTAGATGAATCAACAGAATATTGTAAAATAAGAATAATAATTGGTTATAAACAAATAATTTGAAGCAAAATAGCGTAGGTATTATGAATGACTTTTGAGGAGGGAATGATTCTTTTTAACTCAAAGAAGATTTTGTTGTTTTTAGTTCATTATCAAAAATATACATAGCTTGACTACCTTCTTTGGAGAGATAGTCAAGCTAAAATTTATTTATTACTGAAGCATTTTACTGATGCTTTTTTCCTTGAATTCGACCGCAACTATTTTTTTATTGAGGTAAATCGCTAAAGTCTTGTCCAAGATTTTTTTATTTTTCGCACTTAATTCTAAGTTCACTCCCTGAATTTCTTCTTCGTAAATCAGATTGCCTTTGTCGTCATAAAAGCGAATGATAGAAAAAGTTTTCTCTTTTACATTGGTTTCTACTGTCCAAAAACCCTGTTTATTGTCTTTGGTTTCTTGGGCAAAAGCTGAAGAAAAAGCACCTATAAAAGCAATCACAAATAAGATGATGATTAGTGCTTGGCGATATTTTGAAATTCCTGTTTTCATAATTTTTAAAATTTTAAGTTTTTAATTAATTAATTTGATTTCTTGAGATAATTAACGTCTTTGAATAGAAGAAGATACCAATTGTCCATTTTTAGCAGGTTTTAATCCGTTTTTGACGCTTTAAATACCCCAATCGTCCATTTTTATTTTTTCTTGATGAAAACTATGCTACCTTTTTTATCTATCATTTATTCTTTTTACCTTAGACAAAATTTTAACATATTGCATTGTTTAACTAAACCTTTATTGTATGAATTTTGATGAAATTTTACCTCTCATTAGCAATTTAGTAGTCAATTACGCTACTAAAATTGCACTTGCTTTGGCTACTTTAGTCATAGGTTTGTGGGTTATAGGCTTTATTTCCAAAACGCTTAGCAAATCCATGGAAAGCCGTAAGATAGATAGTAGCATTAAGCCTTTTCTGATTAGTCTGGTCAGCGTATCTTTACGCATTGTTCTTTTGATTAGCGTTGCTTCTATTTTAGGGATTGAAACCACCTCTTTTGTTGCGATTATAGGTTCTGTTGGCTTGGCGGTGGGTTTGGCTCTACAAGGAAGTCTTGCCAATTTTGCTGGCAGTGTATTGATTTTGGTCTTTAAGCCTTTTAAGGTAGGGGATATTATCCAAGCACAAGGGCAAATAGGGACTGTAAAAGAAATCCAAACCTTTAATACAGTTTTGCTTTCTCCTGACAATAAGGTAATTATCCTGCCTAATGGTTCTTTGGCGGGAGGCTCTATCGTCAATTTGTCTTCAGAAGAAACTCGCCGTTTGGATTTTGTTTTTAGATTAGATTCTGCGATTGATATTGGGAAAGTTCGCAGTATTTTGTTAGATGTTGCTCAAAAAGAACCACTTAGCCTTAGTACGCCTGCGGCTGGAGTAGTTGTGAGCGGCTTTTTTGATAACGGCATAGAGATTACCTTAAATATTTGGGTAAAATCAAGTGATTTTGTTTCTTCTTATTGGGGTATCTTATTCAATCTCAATGAGAATGTAGCAAATGCTTTTAGGAAAGAAGGCATCAATGCTCCGCAACAAGTCAGACAATTGCACGTACATCAAAAGTAAAAAATAATGATAAACAGGAGGTTAGTAATTTGTTCTTAAAATAAGATTTTTGACATGAACTACTAACCTCTTGTTATCAAATAAAATGCGTATTATTTTTTTACTTTGGCTTCATTTATCATAAATGCCTCTGCATTTTGAGGATTGATACTCACCAAATTGCCTTTGCCCTTGTCAGAGATTTGTTTGAGATTGGGGGTTGGTTTTTCACCAAATTTGAAGATAGTCAGCACAATCCCCATATTCGCATTTTGTCCGATTAAGTCCATCACTCCAGGACGTACCCCAAATTCTCCATCAGTCGCTAAGACGATTCTATTGTTGCCCCCGTACTTAAACTTCTGATTGGCAATCTTATAGGCTAAGGACAGCCCCGCATTGGCATCTGTTTTCCCGCGAGGCTCCAAAGATTCTATGGCTTTGATGATTTTGTCTTTGTCCTTTCCAGAAGTGGAAGGCAATATGACTTGGGCATTGCCCGAATAAATGACTATCGCTATATTGTCCTCCTGTCTGAATAGACTGACCAACTTCTTAATGGAGGTTTGCAAAAGAGGTAAGCGTTCGGGAGAGTTCATAGAGCTTGATACATCTAAGAGTAAGACCAAATTATTGGGGGCATAGCCTTCCAAAGAATAAAAATCCTTGCTGATAACAGGTGGTTTTTCTAAGTAAATCGTATCACGAATATAAACCGTATCGCGAATTACAGTTTCTTTGACAATAACTGTTTCTTTTTTAATGACCTCTACTTTGACAGTATCTATTTTTTCTGTTTTTGTGATTACTTTAGGTACATCTGTAGTTTTATTTTCCGTAGGAATTTTGGAAGGTTCTTTTGTTTTTACCTCTTCTTTGGGTTCTTGGATTTTCTTTTCGCGTTTGTAAGGCTCTTTGAGGAAGAAAATGCCTAATTGGTCAATTTCTTTCAGCAAAGGGACTTTTGCTACCTCAACGAAACGATTTTTTTCTCTCACTATTGCATTGTACTTATAAATAAAATCCTCGTATTTTTTGCTACGAAGTTTCTCTGGATACTCGATAAAATGCTGTGATTCAGTACCTATATCTTGATAAGGATTGTAAGGACATAGCCCATTATTACGCCCAATTCGCTCTATTCCCTTCATATTAGTAAATTCATTGGCTATGGCACTCCGAATGCTATTATTCAGTTTTTCCTTATTAAAAGTAGGGCTAAGGTCATCTCCTCTGTAATATTTTTTAGCGTTTAACAATAAATCTTTATCGTCTTGTACCACTTCTGACAAGGCGAGATACGACTTTACCCAAGAGTTTTGAGGGTCAGCAAATTTGTACGAATCAAAGATTTTTCTTAAGTCTGTGAATAGTCTTTCTTTGTAATTATCAAAAGTTTCATACAAGATTTTATACCTATCTCTGATTTCCTCTATGCGTTTGAATCCTTGCGTTTTGAAGGTTTTATTTTCAGCAAAAATGTATATTTCTTGGCTTAACTCATTCATTTCTTTTAAGATATTGTACAATACTTCCGTTTGCAAAGCAAGTGATTTTTGGGCAGATGCGGGGATATTTTTATTTGCTAATACCGTTTCTTGGTACAATGACTGTGGCATTTGGAAGCTATTGTCATGAAAATAAAAGGAGGTTTCATATTCAAAATTATTCAAGGATACATTGCTATTTATCAAGCTACGCAATAGATTATTGCTGACTCGTACCCCTTCATTGATAAATTCTATGTACTTGTTCAGTGCATTATTGAGATTTGATGTAATTGCACTATTCTGAGATTTTATTTCAAGGGACTGATAAGGAATATCTTGGAAAAACTTGGATTTTACATTTACTTCTTCTTTTTGTGTTTTGAGCTGGAAAGTTGGGGCTATTTGGCTACTTTTTAAGACAAAAACATTGGCATTTTGGGCAAAATCTGTAAAAAGATTGAAAAAGGAAACCAAACAGCCGTCATAGTAATTGATAAACCCCCAATAGGCATTATTGGCGTGTTCATCAGATTTTTGTGCGTCAAAATTATATTTGTCTATGGTATATTTTTTATGTTTTTGGAAATCCTGCACACACTCCCAAAACGAAGCATAATAGGAAGAGGCAGGATAGCTAATTTTTGGTGGATTTTTTTGGATTTCTTCGAGAAATACATCTATGGCGTTGATGTTTTTTTGTATCTCGTCTTTTGCCCAATTCGTATGAATCTCACTATTAAAATTGAAGGTCAAACTATTGATGAGTTCTTTATCTTTTTCTAATACAAATCGCATATTTTTCTCACATTGGGCGTAAGCCGAACTGCTTATAGTGCCTCTTAGCTTCTGATGAAGGCTTGAGATACTGCTCTCGTATTCTGCTTTTACTTTATTGAAATTACTTACAAGTGGCTGTATTTCATTAATTAATAGAAATCCTTTCTCGAGATTGTCTTTCTCATAATCTTTGAGGCGTACATATACTTCTATGGCTTTGCACTTTTCGTCAATACGCTCTAAACATTCCCTCAAATTAGTGGATTGGGCTTTGAGTTGATTTCCTATATTCCCACTTTTGGTCTGTGCCTGCTCATAATAATAAGTATCTAACTCATGCGGACACTGGTAAGTAAGCCACGCTTTTCTTTTGCTATTTTTTGTATTATTCAAAGATTGGTAAAAATTATAAAAACTTTTAACCATTCCTTGTAAGTCTTTGGTACTTTGGGTAATAAAATCAACTTGATTATTGAGGGATTTTTGCGTTTCTCTTGTCATCTGTGCCTGCGTGTAGATAGGTAAAAGGAGAAAAATAATCAGAAAATATAGCTTTTGCATACGTATAAAGTTTAGTTTTATTTATTCTTTACGGAATCAGAAATTAAGTAAAAAGGGTAAGTTTGTTGTATTTTTTGAAAACGGAAACTTGAAAGAATCATTGCTTTTAGTAATTTTACGTATATTATTTAGAAAACGTTTTAAATTAATTCCGAAGCAAAACAACATACAGATGAAATATATTTTCGCGCTTTTCTTGAGTCTTTATGCTTTTGTCATTACCGCACAAGATACGTATCAATTCCAAGCCGTAGATGTCAAGCATTATGTTTTTCATCTCAAACTCAGCGACCAAGATAACCAAATCAAAGGACAAACATTTATGACTATTCAGTTTAAAGCAGATAATTTGCAAGCATTTCATTTGGATTTGGTTGCTCCATACGATAGTAAAGGTATGCGAGTAAATGTAGTAAAAGAAAATGGGAAAATGCTTGCTTTTTCTCAAGAGAAAGAAATTCTGCTCGTCCAATTGGAAAATAAGCCACAAAAAGAGGAAATACGCACTTATGAGATTATTTATGCTGGAGAACCTGCTGATGGATTGATTATCAGTAGAAATAAGTATGGAGAACGCACCTTTTTTGGGGACAATTGGGCTAATCGGGCGCATCATTGGTTGCCTATCATAGACCACCCCTCTGACAAAGCTACTTGTGAGTTCAAAATCACTGCACCTATTCATTACGAAGTCATTGCCAATGGAAAGAAAATAGAAGAAAGCTATTTGCCTGATAATATGAAGTTTACGCATTGGAAGACAGATGTGCCTATCCCTACTAAAGTGATGGTCATCGGAGTAGCGAGATTTGCCGTCAATTTCTTGACCACTTACAACGGCATATCCATAGAATCTTGGGTATATCCCCAAAATAAGGAAGAAGGTTTTGCAGATTATAGCATGGCAATGAATATTTTGCGTTTTTTTGAAAATCAGATTGGCTCTTACCCGTATGAAAAATTGGCAAATGTGCAGTCTAAAACCAAGTATGGAGGAATGGAAAACGCCAGCAATATTTTTTATTTTGAGAATTCCATTACAGGTAAGAAAAGCGAAAATATAGAAAAACTCATCGCCCATGAGATTGCTCATCAATGGTTTGGTAATTCGGTTTCAGAAAAAAAATGGCATCATATCTGGGTAAGTGAGGGGTTTGCGACCTATTTCGCAGAGCTATACTTAGAACATAAAAACGGGAAAGAAGCTCTAAAGACCAACATGAAAAAGCTACAAAATGAGGCGATTATATTTCATCAATCTAATCCAAACTTGCCGATTGTATTCGAGGAAATCAAGGATTTGAACGAATTGCTCAATACGAATTCTTATCAAAAAGGAGCTTGTGTTTTACACGCTTTGCGCTATGAATTGGGCGATTCTCTGTTCTGGCAAAGCATAAGGACTTATTATCAACAATTTAAAAATCAAAATGCAGATACAGAAGATTTTAAATCAGTAGTAGAGCAAGTATCTGGTAAGGAATTGGATTGGTTTTTCAAGCAATGGCTTTACACCGCAGGACATCCCCAAATCAAAACTACTTGGAAGTACAATAAAAAATCAAAGACCTTAAAAATCAATATTTTACAAAAGCAGGAAGTAATTTTTTCCTTATCTCCTGAAATATATATTTATGGCAAAAATAACCAACTCCTATTCCAACAAAAAATCAATCTCCCAAAAAAAGATACAGAACTTTCTTTGGCTTTGGCGGAGATGCCTTCGGAGATAGTCATAGACCCCGAAAATTGGATTTTGATGGAAAAAGAATGATGATTTAGTTTTTAGGAATGTGCTTTTGGATAGATTTGATGAAAAATAAGGCGAGGGGTACTGACCAATTTGCCCCTCTTTCTACAAATTCCCAAATAGACTCCCCTGAAATCGGGCGCATAAGGGCAGTGAGTAATGTCCAAATAAACGCCCAAATAATGACTGCTTTGAATGGTTTGATAAGTAAGAAAAATGCGATAATAAAGTCCAAAATACCAATGTAAGGCATGATTTGGATAGAAGTTTCTCTTGAAAAACCCACCGTCATAAGGTAAGTAATCCACTGGAGTTTGACGGAAAAAGCAAAAATGCCATGCCCTAAAAAAGTAGCAAAAGCTCCTATACGTAGGATATACTCTACATAAGCCAAAGCGGTATGTAATTCACGAAGGTTATTCATGGTCAATCAATTCAGGAAATATTCACAATTTTGTTTTGTAAGACAATTCAACTATTGTAATTGTAATTTTCAGGGTGGCAAGCAGTTACATTTTTGAACAGTGATTTTAAGTAGGTGATGTCTGCGTCGATATCGCCTGTTGGATAGAAAACGTCAAAAAGGATAGTTTCCTTTTTCTTAAAATCCAATCCTACAGGAATAATCGGAATATTTGCTTTGATAGCAATATGATAAAATCCTTTTTTCCAGTCATCTATGTATTTTCGTGTACCTTCTGGCGCAAGCGCAATCCCAAAATCACCTTTTGCCTCCTTGTATTTCTCCACAACTTGTTCTACGAGATTGTTGTTTTTACTCCTATCCACGGGGAGTCCGCCCAAAGCATAAAAAATAAAGCCAAAGGGAGGATTGAACAAGGTATGTTTGCCAATAAACTTGGTATTAAAACCATATCCCGTGATATAGCGCGCCAAAAGAGCAACTATAAAATCCCAGTTGCTGGTATGAGGAGCGACTATCATTAAAAATTTTTTAGGGCGATTTTTACTATAAACGATTGTTTTCCAGCCTATTATTTGATAAATGATAGCACAGGCTTGTTTTATAAACCATTCCATCTTTGTTGTATTTTGGTGAAGGGAAATAAATTTCCAAGTTAATAAATCTGATGAAATAAGGGTTTTAGCGTCGAATATAATTTTTCATATACTCCAAAATTTTTCATATAGGCAAGATGCTTTTCTTGATTTGGTAAAAATTCTTTTTCTTTGGGAATTAATTTTTTGGCTTCGTCCCAATTACTTATATCACCTAAACCTTTCATTGCCAATAAGCAAGCCCCAATTGCGGTACTTTCGGAACTATTGGGTACAATGATTTTTTGATTAAAAATATCTGCCATCATTTGTACCCAAAAACTCGATTTGGTGAAACCGCCTGAAGCATAAATGCTATTAGATGTCTCGTTTTCTTGGTGAGGAATCAAGGGGGAAGATTGTAACTTATATTCTCCAAATACCTTCCCAACACTATATAAGGCATACATAACTCCTTCTAAAACAGCACGATAAAAATGGGCTTGTGTATGATTTTTCCCAATTCCAAAAAATACTCCTCTGGCGGAAGAATCCCAAATTGGAGCGCGCTCTCCCAAGAGGTAAGGCAGAAAAATCAAACCTTCTGCTCCTGCGGGTACGCTATCCGCAAGCAAAAATACATTCCCTAATTTTTCATTGGGGAAAAAGGCTTCTCTGAGCCATTGGACTATGATGCCACCGTTGTTAATCGCTCCTCCTATAATGTATTGATTATCTGTGGTATAATAACAAAAAGTACGCATTTGCTCATCTACAAATGGCTGATAGGTAGTCATGCGAATTGCGCCACTTGTGCCTATGGTTGCAGCAACTTCTCCTTCTTGCACTGCGCCTGTTCCTAAGTTTGCCAAACAGCCATCGCTTGCACCAATGACAAATTTTATTCCTACAAACTCTTGATAATCAAGTTTTTTTGATTCTTTGATTTGAAAAATAGATACCGTATCAACAGGTTTTGAAAGTTTATCTTCTGAAATACCTATCAGGGCTAAGGATTCCTCAAACCAATCCAAAGAGAAAATATCAAATAACCCCGTAGCGGAGGCAAGAGAATAGTCGATGACATACTCGTCAAACAATCTGGCAAATATATATTCTTTAATGCCAATAAATTTGTGGGCTTTCTCTATTAATTGCGGTTGATTCTCTCTAAACCACAATAGTTTACACAAAGGAGACATGGCATGAATTGCCGTTCCTGTATGCTGATAGATTTGTTTTCCCAAAGTAGTATTTCTCAAATTATCAGCGATTTGCTTTGCTCTGTTGTCAGCCCAAGTGATGAGATTGGTGAGGGGCTTGTGCTTTTCATCAACCGCCATGAGGCTGTGCATAGCCGCACTGAAAGCAACAATACTGACTTCGCCAACCTCTGCCATTGCCTGTTTGATGACTTGAATAGTTGCCTCAAATATTTCATTGGGATTTTGTTCTTGATAATCAGGCTTTGGGGAAAAAATTTTGTATGCAATTTGTTTAATAGCATGTATATTTCCTTGATTATCAATAGCTACTGCTTTAACGCTACTCGTCCCGATATCTACTCCTATGTACATGGATTTAGTGTTTTTTGGAAAAGAAGTATTGATATGTAAGTAATTGTGCAAAAATAACCGCCGTAGCGACGGTCGCCCCAACCCCAGCTCTTCAGTTGCACTGCGCCAGTTGCACTGCGCCAGTTGCACTGCGCCAGTTGCACTGCGCCAGTTGCACTGCGCCAGTTGCACTGCGCCAGTTGCAGAAGAAGGGAGCTAAAATACAGATTTACAGCAAGTCTTTCCCCAGAGGGGGCGCAATGCAATTGAAAGATTTAGATAGGGGCAAAAGTACGATTTAATTTGCTTATGTACTTAAATAGGGAATTAAAAATTTTGACAGTGCAAGCAACCCCCCTATCAAAAATCTTGTAAAAGGGTAAAAACAATTTTTGATATGATTAAAAATTCAATGTTTCGCTTAGCTCAATTTTTAGGTGTGTTACTAATTTTTACACGCTGTTCCAGTGATGCTTCCAAAGAAGTAATATTGCCTCCGTCTGACTTGATTTATGCTTCTAATCAAATAGAAATAGTAGAAGGACAAAAGGTTAGCAGTCTCCCCCCTACTATCAAAGGCACGAAACCATTTACTTTTTCTATGGTGAGCAATCCTACGACTTCACAAATTTCTATTGATAATCAGGGAGTTGTGTCTGTGTTAGAAAATATAACAGCAGGCACTTACAAAATCAGCGTGATAGTAAGCAATGTAGCTCAATCCATTACTTTTAAGGACATACTCACCCTTCATGTAAAGCCAAAGATAGTACCTGTGTCTAATCTAACTTATATGCCCAATACCGTAGAAACTACGGAGGGTATGATGGTAAGCTCGCCAATGCCCAATGTACAAGGGTCTTCTCCCATTACCTATACAATTACCACCAATCCCATGACCGACCAAATCACTGTAGATGGGAAAGGAGTAATAAGTGCTTCTAATGCGCTAAAAACAGGGACTTATGCTGTTACAGTAAGTGCAAAAAATGAAGCAGGAAGTGCTACTATCTCAAATGCTTTTACGATTACCGTCAAAGCGATAAATATTCCTCCTGTCCTGCCCTCAAGTCTTTCCTATACTCCAAACAAAATCACTACGGAGCAGGGCAAAACAATGATGAGTGCTACTCCAACTATTTCGGGTACAAGCCCATTCTCTTTTTCTATTGTTTCTACAAATACAAGTAATGGGAATATTGCTATTAATGCCAATACTGGAGTAGTTACAGCAAGTGCGAATACTACCATTGGGACATACAACATTGATGTAAACGTGAGAAATACAGCAGGGAATGTAACATTTGCCAATGCGCTAAGTATCGTTGTCGAATCTCCCGCAATGCCGACTATTTCTTTTGCCAAAGATGTACAGCCCATTCTCCAAGTCTGCGGAAGTTGCCACAATTTCAACACATACACAGGAGCTAAAGGAAACATTAACAATATATTGGACAGAGTCCAACGCCCACAAGGGAGTGCGGGATTTATGCCACAGGGCGGTACTCCACTCACCAAAACGCAAATAGATATATTAAAAAAATGGCTTGATGATGGATTGAAAGAATAGATAATTTTCTGAATTTGGGATTAAATCTTTACATACTTTCCCAACTTCATTCAATCTATTTTGAGAAAACATCTATCTTTGTTGCCTAAAATAAACAAATCGCACAAAATCATAACCCAATGTCAAATACCCCCTTCAAAATGATAGCACAAACCATGTTTGGTTTGGAGGAAATATTAGTCAATGAGCTTACTGCGCTTGGAGCAAAGGAAATAGAAAAACTCAATCGAGCCGTTGCTTTTGAAGGTGATTTGGAGATGATGTACAAAGCCAATCTTTGCTTGCGTACTGCACTGCGCGTCTTAGTGCCTATTCATTCGTTTACAGTCAAAAACGAATATGATTTGTACCAAAGAATCAAAGAAATGGAATGGGAGAATTATATGAATGTGTCTGATACATTGGCGATTAACTGCTCTCTTAATTCTACTCTTTTTGGACATTCCCAATATTTAGAACAAAAGACCAAAGACGCAATTGTCGACAGATTTAGAGAACGCTTAGGCAAACGACCTTCCGTAGATACAGAGTTTCCTACGCTAAGAATTAATCTTTTCGTCAATCAAGAAAATTGCATTGTTTCGCTGGATAGTTCGGGGGAGTCATTGCACAAGCGCGGCTATCGCGACCAGACCAATCTCGCTCCTATCAATGAGGTATTAGCCGCAGGCATGATTCTGCTGACAGGCTGGGACGGAAAAAGTAATTTTATCGACCCTATGTGTGGCTCTGGGACGATTCTCATTGAGGCGGCATTGATTGCGCGCAATATACCCGCAGGAAGCTACAAATCCATGTTTGGCTTTGAGAAATGGAAAAATTTTGATGCAGATTTGTGGGAAAATGTGTATGACCAAGCTATGAACCAAATCACAGATAATCAGCCTATTATCCTTGGTGGCGAAATATCCAAGCACGTAGCTCGCAAAGCCATCATCAATGTCAATGAAGCAAATATGAAAAATGCCATACGCATAGAAAACTGTGCTTTCCAAGACTTGCCTGCTCCCGAAGGAAATGGCATATTGGTGCTTAATCCTCCCTACGGTGAGCGCATGGACAAAGATGAAGACATCAATGCCCTATACAAATCCATAGGCGATACCCTAAAAAAGAAATGGGCAGGATATAATGCTTGGCTCATTACCTCTAACATGGAAGCCGCTAAGCATATTCGTCTCGACCCTAAGCCAAAAATCAAACTATTCAACGGGTCTTTGGAATGTAGATTTATGCGCTATGAATTGTACAGTGGCTCGCGAAGAAAAGATAAGTAATCATAGTTTTATCTTGCATGTCCTGTACAAATTTTTAAATAAATACATGGAAGCAAGCAAATTACAAACTTAATCCCTTATAAGTCAAATAAATAGCTAATGCAAAAATCCATACACAGGAAACAATAGCCAAAAGAGAGAACTTTCCCGTTGCGGAGTCTTTTACCAAGACAACTCTCTGATGCAAAGGCTCTGCGCGTAAAATAGTAAAAAATAGCATCAATGCTATTCCTAATTGAATGATTATCAATGGAATACTATT
>JALOMS010000617.1 GCA_025455345.1 Thermoflexibacter sp.
GAAAAAATCGAACTCACCAAATTCTCGGCGCGGAAAACTTGTAAAACGCTGATTAGCAAGCGATTACGAAAAAATCGAACTCACCAAACTCTCGGCGCGAAAAACTTGTAAAACGCTGATTAGCAAGCGATTAGGAAAAAATTGAACTCACCAAACTCTCGGCGCGAAAAACTTGTAAAATGCTGATTAGCAAGTGGTTACGAAAAAATCGAACTCGCCAAAACTCTCGGAGCGACAAACTTGTAAACAACTGATTAGCAAGCGATTACGAAAAAATCGAACTCGCCAAAACTCTCGGCGCGAAAAACTTGTAAAATGCTGATTAGCAAGTGGTTACGTGAAAAAAGACAATAAAACTAATTGCCCTTAACACCAGCTTGTCGAAAAGCGGACCTGCAAGCTTAAAAAAGAGACGGATTCAACTCCTTATGAAGTTTTGACGATTTCAACCTTTCATTAATTATTGGAATATAGTTTTCCTCAATTTCGACACCGACAAAATTGAAACCTAATTCTTGTGCAGCAACTAAGGTAGTACCGCTTCCAGCAAAGGGGTCAAAAATTATATTCTCTTCGTGCAGTGGACAAAGAGTATCGACCAGTTTTTTAATCAAAGTCAATGGCTTAACAGTACAATGACTATATTTTTCAGACTTATCTTTCTTACTTAGATTTTCAAGAATATTTGATTGGAAAGAACCATCTTGATTGACAGTTTTAAAAACACCGACATTAGTTTTCTGTAAAGTTTCCCAATAATTATTCTCTAATGGCTTCTGAACCAAAACAATTCCCTCCCATTCATTTCTAAAAGCACTATGCCAACCGATCCACTTTTCAGCATCAGGATTTTCCATTTTTTCTAATTTTCCTTCTAAATTAAGACCTCTAGGAATACCTGAATTTCTTCTATAAACAAGGACATCTCTTGTATAGAACCCACTATTTTCTAGTGCAATTTGAACGTGAGCAATAGAACGATTACTATTAAAAACAGCAACAGGTGCTCCAGCTTTACAGATTCTAAACAATTCATCTGTCCACAATTGACACCAACGCATATATTCTAAATCATTGTTTCTATTTTTCTCATACCAACGAGCATTGCGAACACCACCAGCTAGACCACTTCCATAAGGTATATTTTTTACCATTGTTTTACTGTCTTGAACCCGTTCTGTTCTTCGCTTAACTTCTGAGTCGCTCCACTTATGACCAATGAACTCATAGTTATATGGTGGGTCAGTAATACAACAAGCAATAGATTCTTCGGGAAACTTTTTCATAACATCAATACAATCCCCAGAATAAACCTTATTTAATTCAAATTTCATTTTCTAATAATTTTAAATGTTCCTTTATCTTTCAAATCAATTAACCAGCTTTTCAAATCAAAACCTGTCTTCTCCTTTATATATTCAAAAGTGTCATCACCAACATATCTTGTCCAGCCACCAGCATCCATTTTGCTTAAAGCAGCATTCAGATTATCAGACCTTAAAAACAAGAAAACAGGTCTATATCCTTCTTCTTGTAGAAGTTTTCCATAAGATTCAAATTTCTTTAAAGTCCCTGAATCTCCTGAACCAACCCTATATTTTGTATCAATCGCATCTTTCCCACAAAAGAAATCAGCAGGTTCATCTTGTCCAAATCTTTTTGGTGGTGCAAAATCTACACAAGTGACTTCAAACAAATCTCGTAACAAATTTTCCCAACACTTACCAAGTTCTCGACCCCAATATTGTTTGTTTTCACTTTTAAGTTCCTGAGTAATACCAAACGCCTCCATTAATACATCTGAATCGTTAAAATCATCAACATAAACTTTATCTGTAAAACTATCAGCATATTTACCTAAAACCTCATTTAATTTGTCCTCGATTTTGCACATATCTTTAATATTTCTTTGATTATTTTACAAAGAAACTCAATTTATATGGCAAAATTCGCCTAACTTTGAATATATTTCACAAATATAAACTAAAGTTTCGTAATACGCAAATTAATTTTCGTGAAAATCAATTTTAAATATAATCGCATAAAAATAGTTCTGACAGAACAAGACAGGTCTAGTAAGTGGCTTGCCGAAAAAATAGAAAAAGACAAATCAACTGTTTCAAGGTGGTGTACTAACGATATGCAACCATCTATTGAGACACTTTTTCAAATAGCCGAAATACTAAATGTATCTGTTAAAGAACTAATTAATGAAAATGCGAAAGAAGAAAAGCCAGCAGGTAACAGCGTGTATAAGAAATAGCGGGTTCAGTGCTATATCAAAGGTCAGTGCTTTTAATAAAAGTCAGTGCCAAACTGAAAGTTTAGTGCTTTTTAATCCGCTACTTCTTATACACGCAAAACGTTGGTGGCTATTTTAGAAAAAACACGTGAAACAACGAAAACTATTAAGTCAAAGACATCCAGTCTTATATTTTGTAGCTGTTTGGCTTAGGCGACTAAAACGAATGGCAGAATGGTATGTTGGCGATAAAAAATATGCAAAAACTAAAAGTGCAGACAAACTTTCGTACCGTATAAAAAAACATCAATCTGTGTTATTGAAGAAACTTGGTAACAATAACGAGCAACTTCAACTCAACAAGGTAACAAATCTGAAAATTGCAGTTCAGCAACTCAACGGAATTGTGATAAAGCCATCGGAAACATTTTCATTTTGTAAACTTGTGGGCTTGCCAACAAAACAAAAAGGCTACTTGCTCGGAATGGAACTTTCTTTTGGAGAAGCAAAAGCAGGTATTGGTGGTGGAATTTGCCAAATTTCAAATTTAATTCATTGGTTAGTTCTTCATAGTCCTTTGACAGTTACGGAAAGATACCACCATTCGTTTGACCCTTTTCCTGATGATGGACGAGTGTTGCCTTTTGGAAGTGGTGCAACAGTTTTTTACAATTATAGAGATTATCAATTTACAAACAATACAGAACACACTTTTCAAATTAACTTATGGTTTTCGGAAAAGTGTTTAGAAGGAGAACTTCGTATTGACAAAGAACTTGATTATGCGTATCACGTTTTTGAAAAGGAACACCAATTTTTGAAAATAGACGGACAATTTTATAGAAAAAATGAAATATGGCGTAATAAAATTCTTAAATTTGAAAGCGGAAAAATACTTGAAACTGAATTACTTACAAAAAACTTTGCAAGGGTAACATATCAACCAGAAAATTACATAGAACAACCTTAACGCAACAAAAAAAACAGCCACCAACATTGGCTTGGCGAAAGCGGGGGCAATAGTGCTTTTGGGGGCAAAAGAATAAGAAAGGGGCTTTTTTACTTTATTTGGGCAACAGTGCAAGGAAATCCCCGCCTGCGCCAAGCCTTTTCCGTTAAGGGCAATTAGCAGGAAAATCTTAAGAAATGTAAAACGCTGATTAGCAAGCGATTCCGAAAAAAAATCGAACTTGCAAAACTCTCGGCGCGACAAACTTGTAAACAACTGATTATCAAACGATTACGAAAAAATCGAACTCACCAAACTCTCGGCGCGAAAAACTTCTAAACAACTGATTAGCAAGTGATTACGAAAAAATCGAACTCGCCAAAACTCTCGGCGCGAAAAACTTGTCAAACGCTGATTAGCAAGTGGTTACGAAAAAATTGAACTCAC
>JALOMS010000070.1 GCA_025455345.1 Thermoflexibacter sp.
TTTAAGGATTGGCTATACGAAGATGTAGCAAAAGAATTTGAGTTAAAGAAAACTCACTATCAAAGCCATCCTTTTACCATAGAAATAGATACACTTCATTTTGATTTGAGTAATCCACTTACGCCTCACATTAGCAGATTGCAAAATATCTTGAACGAGTATGTGGACACTTGGAACGAAGATGAGTTGAAAACCATGTTTATCAATCCTTTCATTAGTTTGGTAGATTTTGTAAGCCCGAATTACAAAGTGTTTACCCAACGCCCTATGTCTGTAAGATATGACAACGATACGAAATTGACAGAAGGACTTGTGGAGTTTATGCTTGCAAAAGGTTTGCAAACACCTCAAAAACCACACTTCTTTCTTCAAGAGTACAAACCTGAAAAACGCAGGGATAACGACCCACTTGGGCAGGTACTTATTGCGATGGTTGCCTCACAAAAGATAAACAATGACGACAGACCTGTTTTTGGAACGTATGTGGTAGGGCGATTTTGGTTTTTTGTGGTGCTTGACGGCAAAAACTACGCAGTGAGCAAATCGTACAGTGCGGAAGATGACGAAATATTCAAAATTTTTGCTATCTTATTGCACATCAAAGCAACTATGGACAGTATTTATCAAGAATAAGACAAAACAACCTTCCTGCTTTTATAAAAGAGAAAGGTTGTTTTCAAAAAAAGGTGATAACAATAGTAAAAAGATTTCGTGCTATTTATGCTTTTTTAGGATTATAAGCACAAGTATTAATTCCAAAAATGCTATACAGAGGACACCAATTAATCATTCCTGTTAGCAATGGAACAAAGGCAATTAGTCCTAACCAAGACTGAAAAAATAAGCCTAATCCTCCGATGATGAGTGCTAATAATACTCTTACCATTTTGTCTGTTTTTCCTACATTTGCTTTCATAGTTTTATATATTTTAAAGTGGAACATCATTTAATTTGATGTTTCAAAGTTATTATATGCTCACTTCAAAATCTGTGATAAAAGTTACACAAGAGAAATTATTTTAATTTTTCCCCTAAATATTTTGATTTTACCTTCTGATTCGAGGATTTTTAGCAAACGCGACACCACTTCTCTCGCTGTTCCTAATTCGTCCGCTAATTGCTGATGAGTAGTTTGGATTTCATAGTTGCCTAATAGTTGAGTTTTTTTATGTAATAATTCTTTTAACCTCTCATCTATTTTGTTGAAAGCCAGCTCATTGACTACTTGCAAAAGTTCTTCAAATCTCTTGTGATAAAGTTTTTGTACAAAGGTGTTCCATGCGGGATAGGTTGCTGTAAGTTGGTGGATGTGGTGCGAAGGGAGCAGCAATACTTCCGTATTCGGCTCAGCAATTGCCTTAATCTGACTTGTAGCTCCGCTATTACTTGCTAAAATAGACATGATACACGACTCCCCTATTTTGACATAGTATAGCAAAATTTCTTTGCCTGACTCATCTTCTTGCATGACTTTGAGGCTTCCTTTGATAACCAAAGGGATAAATCTCACATAATCATCTGGATTTAGTATGGTAGTTTCTTCTTCAAAAGATTTCATAATACTCATCTTTTCCAACTCATCTGACAGCAAAGGTGGAGTATTAAATTCTGGAAAAAGTTGTTTGATTGGTTTCTGCATATTTTGGTAGGATTGATTGTTAGAAAAACGTACTAATTTACATGATTTAAGCAAATCTTCTGATTTTTTAATTTTTTTTGATAAAAGCCTGAAGAAAGTTATTTATATACTATTAATTTTCTCGATATTTACAAAAATAAAACCTTGTCATACAGTATGATGATTCGCCCTTATATTTTAGCAGAAACCAATTGGAAAACAGTCAAAGAAACTGACTATCAGATTGCTATACTTCCTTGGGGAGCTACCGAAGCCCATAATTATCATTTGCCTTATGCCACAGATACTATACAAGCGGATTATGTTGCCGCTGAGTCGGCTCGTTTAGCATGGGAACAAGGCGCAAAGAGTATTGTATTACCTACTGTTCCTTTTGGCGTAAATACAGGACAGTTTGGGGTCAAACTCTGTATAAATATGAGTCCAAGCACCCAATTCGCTGTTTTAAAGGATATTACAGATGTATTGTCGAGACAGGGCATTCGCAAACTTTTGATTATGAATGGGCATGGTGGCAATAATTTTAAACAGATGATTCGCGAACTTTACGTATATTTTCCTGATGTATTCGTATGTGCGATGGATTGGTACAAGGCGGCAAATTGGAATCTGTATTTTGACGAACCCGGAGACCATGCGGGCGAGATGGAAACAAGTGTGATAATGAAAATCGCCCCCCAATGGGCTTTACCACTCTCTGAAGCTGGCGATGGAAAAGAGAAAAAATTTAAAATCAAGGGGTTGAGGGAAGGATGGGTCATATCCCAACGTCTTTGGACTGCGATTACAGAAGATACAGGAGTTGGCAATCCCCATAAAGCGAGTCCAGAGAAAGCGGAAAAATATCTCCAAGCCATTACTACCAATATTGCTACGTTCTTGGTTGAGTTAGCCCAATGTCCTATTGATGAACTATACGAAAAATAAATCTTTAAACAAGCAGACAATGAGATATTTATATTTTTTGATTGCCTATTTTTTGATGACTGCCCCTGTTTTGGGGCAAGCCTCTGGTAATGTAAATTATAGGAATAATGGACAAAATTATAATAATCAAAATCATTATAATAAAACCATCACCCCGCCACTCCAACCCGACCATAGTTTAGTATTGACAGTCAAAGGATTGAGTAACATCAAAGCAGATACATATATTGCTATTTTTAGCATTACCCAAGTAGGAAAAACTACTGAAGAAGTCAATCAAGCCATAGACGAGAGAATCAATATTGTAAAAAAATCCTTAGAAGGCAAGACAGAAATAAGCCTATTTGTAGATATGGTTTCTTTTGTGCCTGTTTATGAATATGAAGTAGATAAAAAAATTTTTAGCAAACGCACCTATAATGAAGTTCCTAAAGGCTTTGAGCTAAAGAAAAATTTGCACATCAAATACTCCAACCCCGATTTCTTGAACCAACTCATTACCATCTGTGCCAGTGCAGAAATTTATGATTTGGTCATTGTAGATTACATTTCTACTACTTTAGAACAAAAAAAGAAAGAACTTCTAACCAAAGCACAAAACATTCTCAAGGAGAAAATTAAAAATTATCAAGAAATATTGGGTACTGATTTGACAAGTTTTGAGAAAGACCTCATAGACGGATTCAAAATATATTATCCTTCCGAGATGTATGATTCTTATGAGGCTTTTTCGGGGTCTTCTCTAAATCTCAAAAAAGGGGCTTATGTCAATAATGCGGACAAATCAGTAACCTTGTATTACCAATCTATTGTCAATAAGGATTTTGACTTTGTGATAGAGCCTGTAGTCGCAGAACCTGTCATCCAAGTAATTTACGAAATAACTATGCGAATCAGGCGAGAGAAAAAGAACGAAAATAGAAAGGAATACTTGATTGTTACCCCTTCAGGAGAAATAAAAATACTGCCCATAGAAAAGGAAAAATAGAATAGGTAAGTATCTACGAGTCGGTGATGAAAAAATTTTTAAGTATCTTTGCCGTAAAATTTAACTATTTACCATTTCTTAGATACCATGAAAACCATCACAGCAATTATTCCTATGCGACACAGTAGCGAGCGCGTCAAAGGGAAAAACTATCGCTCTTTCAATGGAAAACCATTGTTCCACTATATTACAGAAACCTTGCTGAACTGTCCGTCTATCACTCAGGTAGTCATAGATACAGACAGTCCTACCATCATGGATTATGCCAAGGCAAACCTCCCCAAAGTAGTAATATTGGAAAGACCTGCTCATTTGAGAGATGGAAATATCCCAATGAATGATGTTTTACTAAATATTGTCAGACAGGTAGAATCCGATTTTTACTTACAAACACACAGCACCAATCCACTTTTGAGTTCGGAAACTATCCAAGAAGCAATAGATTTCTTTCTGAAAAATTATCCTATTTATGATTCTTTGTTCAGTGTAACGCGTATGCAAACCAGACTTTGGGACGGATTGGCAAGGGCAGTGAACCACAATCCTAATATTTTGCTTCGTACTCAAGACCTCCCCCCAATTTACGAAGAAAACTCATGCCTGTATATCTTTACAAAGCAAATACTGCAAGAAAGACATAATCGCATAGGTAATAGACCATACCTATTTGAGATAGACCGCAAAGAAGCCATTGATATAGACGAGGAAATAGATTTTCTCATTGCAGAGCTTGCTCATAAGGTTCTCAAACAAAATAATTAATTCAATAAAAAATTAAATGCTTGATTTACAACAAATTATTTCGGTTTCATTGATTCTATTTTCAGTCATAGACATTATAGGTTCTTTGCCTGTTATTATTACTCTCAAGCAAAAAGTAGGAAAAATAGAGGCAGAAACAGCTACTATCACCGCAGGAATATTGATGATAGCTTTCCTATTTTTTGGGAAGGCTATCCTAAATTTATTAGGCTTAGATGTAGCATCTTTTGCCATTGCAGGTTCTTTTATTATATTTATCATTGGAGCTGAAATGGTGCTTGGTATTCATATTTTTAAGAATGAAGTACAAAATCCCAGTTCTACTTCCATCGTACCTATTGCCTTTCCATTAATAGCTGGCGCAGGCACCATGACCACTATCATCTCATTACGAGCAGAATACACAGTTTACAATATCATTGTAGGAATTATTCTCAATCTTGGCTTGGTCTATTTGGTTTTGCGAAAGTCAGATTGGATAGAAACCAAATTAGGACAGTCAGGCACAGAAGTCTTGCGGAGAGTTTTTGGTGTGATATTATTAGCAATTGCAGTCAAACTTTTTAAGAGTAATTGGGGTTTATAAAAGGAAAACCCTATAACAACTCATGGAAAATTGGCTAAAGGCAAAACTTTTACATCCACTCATCGCACTACTCAAGCAAGGAAGCACACCTTATACTCTGGCATGGTCTGTTACCATAGGTTTTGTGGTGGGGATTTTTCCTATTATAGGAGTAACAACTGTTATCTGCTTAGGTCTTGCCATTATCTTTCGGCTCAATCTGGTAGCTATCCAATTGGTAAACTACCTCGTTTATCCTGTCCAATTGCTTTTGTTGATTCCTTATTTCCAGTTGGTTTCATGGTTTTTCGGGACAGAAAACCCCTTTTCTTCCATTGACCAAATCCAACGCTTATTCAATCAAGGTTTTTGGGAAGCTACATATAGCTTGGGGTGGCTATTAGCAGAAGCAATAATTATCTGGGGAATCATAGCAATTCCTATTGGATTTATTACCTATTTTACTTGTCTGAATGTTTTTAAAAAATATGTAAAGGTGTGATTTTAAAAACTTTAGAGTTTATCATGCAGGATTATGTAGAACATCAGAAGCACCATCTCAAACAAATTCTACCAGAGGCAGACTTTCTAAGAAACCGATTTGCTAATGTCTATAATGCCTAAGTGCTTACTCTTTTAAGATAATTTTTTCTAAGCGCGAGAGTCTTTGGAGGAGGCGAGCATTTTCTAACTGCATGACTCGCTGGTCTAAATGAGCAAAACTTTCATTAAAATCTATCAATCGTATCAGAGCATCGCTGACCTTGCTCATGGTAGTTTCTACTTTTGCGAACTGCTTAGAAAACTCATCTAAATAGCTTTGGAATCTTTCTTGGCGAGTTTCCATAGACTCCATTCGGTCAAGCATACGCATCATTATCTTACTATTATCGAGCAGTATCGTCTCTACCCGCTCAAACCTCTGCGTATGTGCTTGCAATGATTCTTCTATTTTTTCCAATCGCTCATTGGTAATAATCTGATTATCAGCGATTCTATCTACTTTACGAAGTAGCTCGGAGAATATTTCTAAATCATCTACGTTCATGGAAATCTTTGGTAAAATATAGTTAGAAAATAAGATTAAGTAAATTTAGATTATTTGTTCTAAAAACAAAAGATGACAACAATATTTTTTTATGCAAATCAACAAATATTTCTTATAAGCAATGTTTGCACTGTTTTCTATTATTCAAAAAAATCTCTTAAGACTTTGCACAGTGCAAACACCTTATAATTGCCAAACAAAGCACAACCTATTTCTTAGGTTTTAACGCCTTCATTTGAGGATCATCGAGTGCATCTAACCCTTTTTCAATCAGGTCGCTTGCCAAATCTACGATATTGGGTTTATCACCTGTTTTCTCCATCACCTCAATCTGTTTTTTTAAGAGAGCGGTATGAGTTTCTTCTTTGATTTTGATTCCTTTGATTTTCATAGGATTTCAAGTTTAAAAATTAAAAATATTTGACTTTAAGGGAATTAAACACGTTTACATTTTTTTTATTTTCCTTCACCACAAAAATATAACTTTTATTTTCAAAAATAAAAAAATTTTGCACTTTTTATTTTTACATTCATAAATATTTACGCATAAGTGATACCTTCTAAAGAAAAACTAAGATTAAAAAACTAATATAATATAAGTAAAAAAAGTATTACTGAAAAAAAGTTTAAAAAAAAATGTAAAAAAATTTTCAAAATTAAAAGTTATTCTTTTAAATTTGTATTGAAATTAAAAACAAAACAATGCGCTTAGATAATTAAAAGTATATTATATAATGTTAATTGTTTAATTATTAACTTATTATCATAATTAGTATAATTAACATTAAAACTTTTAAAATAAGCATGAAAAAGAAAAAGAAGAAAATTATAAAAATGAGTAATTTGAAAATATATATTGTTACTATTTGATTATCATTTTTTTAGATAAAATTTTAGTAAAGAATTTTTGAGTTATTCATCTATATAATATAAGTGATGGGACAATCTTCGACCAGCCCAAATATCTTTCAACTACCAGCTAACAAGGTTAAACGCAAAAATTGTAAAAGGGGACTCTTTCTTCTTGCCGCTTACTTTCAAGGTAAGCGGCAGAGTAAGAGTTTAAAAAAGGCGTAATTAAAAAGTGTGTAAAATATTATAATGCAAGAAATCTATATTGCAGAAAAGCCCTTCTGAGGTGTTGTATAGCACTCTTGAGAAGAGGAAAGTGTGTAAGATATTATAACAATAGATTTTCTATTGGAGCAAATATATGTTTATGAGATATTTATCGATAACCCTTTATAGGTGTTATCTGTGTAAAAATTTATAATGGAAAAATATCTATGTGTATTTTAGTGGTTTGGGCGAGCTGATGTCAAGGGTATGATTCATTTTGGGTCATTTTTTTTGTTCAAAATGTGTAAAAAATTATAACGGAAAATAATGTCAATCCATCTCAATTTTGTGCTTAAGGTACAATGGAGAGGCTTTCTAATATTAAAATCCAAGTCGCTATGTCTAAATTTAATACTTACTTTGCTAAATTTTCTGCGAAAGCCCCTTCGCAGATACACCAACCCAATCAGTTTGCGGAGTCTTCAAGACAAAGCAAAGAATTAGGCTACTATGAGGAGGCAATTCGCGACCTCGAGCCTATGCCCTACGCAGTGAGTTACCGATTTGTTTTCTTATTAGCAAAACTGTACGCCAATGCCTATCACATCATTTCTGCCTTGCTTGGTATGGCTTGTATGTATCTACTAATCAATATTTTCGTAGGATTTGAGAATATGCCCCAAGGGATTCACCCCATTGTATTGTGGGGTATGGGAATTTTGCTTAGCGTATTGTTGATAGTGCTACTGATTGGTATAGAAATGATTAAAGGAAATTTGTCTAATGGATTTTTTAGAAATAAGGCAGTAAAAAACAAAAATAAATCGGCGAACTTACTGGGATTGGTGGGTATGATGATAGTCAGCATTATCATTTCTGCGGTAGGTGGTGCGGTGATAAGTATGAAAACCAGTGATAAAACCAGCGAAATTAAGCAACTTTATTCCCTTCAGTCTGATAGTATCAGGATATATTACCAAGAAAAAATCAAAACACTGCAAAATGAGGTAAATACTGCTAACCAACTGAAAGCAAGTAGGTTAAAAAGGTCGCCTATGTGGGGATTGACAAAAGAAGAAAGCAATACGCTTAATCACAACAAAATGCAATTGGCAAAATTGGAAGAGCAACAGCATAGGGAATTGGCAGGATTAAAGACTGACTATCAAGGAGATGTAACCAAAAATCTAATACAAAGTGCTAATGCGGCGTGGGTAGTAGCGGGTATTGTCTTTGTCTTAGAGATGCTTTTGTTGTGGGCTTACAGTTTCCAATGGGAATATAGGGCAGAAGTCAAAGCAGAGGCGGCAAATTTTCATGTATTGGAGCAGGAGAAAAAAATGGTTACCAAAGTAGAAGTTAAAACAGAAAAAATAGAGAATGAGTATGAGAAAATGAGAGAGGTTCTCCAGCAAGTCATTAGCACACAGCAAAACTTCCAGATAGCAAGTACCAATAACCCTCCCGTACAGCCTCAAAAAGTAGGATATAGATTTGGCTTGCAAACAGTTAAGAATGAGATAGAAAGACCGAATACCAAACATGAATACGTCCTAAAAGAAGGAAATCGCGTTTGCTTACACTGTGGCAGTGTTTATGAGTATAAAATCCACAATCAAAAATACTGCACAGAAAAATGTCGCGTGGAAGCGTGGCAACAGAAAACAGGGAAAGTGCTAAAAAAGACTAAGAAAGACCAATAAACCCATTTTGGCATTACTTAGACTGTATCAAATAGGTTTTTCAAAACATAAAACTGCAATATAATACATTAATAATCAATATTTTGTATTCACTCATAAGTTATAATGAGTAATTCATAATTACTTTGTATCTATTACTTTTGTTTTTTATCACTTTTTATTTATTTTTGCAAAGAAAAATATCAAAGTCATTCCAGATTTTTCATTCACACATAAAAAAGTGGCATTATTTCAAAAAACTGTACTCCAAGAATTTGTAAAAGCACAGAACCAACTGCTTGTCCAAGAGGCGTATGAGAAATTCCAAGCGCATTTTGGCGACCCAGCCATTCAGCAAAATATCCTCCAAGCCTTAGAAATACAGTACCAAGAAGGTTTTTTGAAAGACCTCTTTGTCAATATTTTAGGTTATACGCTCTACCCACAGCCCAACCACAACCTGATTACCGAACAAAAAAATGAAACAGATAGCAAAAAAGCCGATGCCGCCATCTTTTTAGATGGGAAAATCGTGGGGGTGATAGAGATGAAATCCACTAAAACTTTTGATTTAAGGAGCATTCAAGCACAGGCATTCCAATATAAAAATGCCCATGCGGGTTGTCGTTATGTAATTACCTCCAATTTTCGGAAATTACGCTTTTATTTAGACTATTTTATTGACTATGAGGAGTTTGATTTGTTTAATATGGATTTGGTACGGTTTAAGGTAATGTATGCCATTTTATGTTATCACAATGTAAAAAAAGGTTTGCCCATTGCATTAAAAAAAGAATCAATACAAAAAGAAGAAGCAATTACACTTGAATTTTATAATGATTATGAAGGATTTAGATATGTACTTTTTGAAAATATTGTTGCACTAAATAAGAAAAAGTACGATAAATATTTGCTTTTTCAAAAAACACAAAAACTTTTAGATAGAGTAGTTTTTATATGTTTTGCAGAAGACAAAGGGCTACTTCCCGCCAATCTAATGCTGACTATTATCGCAGAGTGGGAAAATGCACTTGCAGAAGGCAGAAAAGAGATGCTTTATGACCGTTTTAAGGCACATTTTAATTTCATAAACAGTGGATTCAAAAGTAAGAAATATGATATTTATGCCTACAATGGTAGTTTGTTTGCCTCTGATGAAGTACTTGATAATTTGATAATTGATGATAACAAATTAGAAGGGCGCACCCGTACTTTGAGCAAGTATGACTTTGATTCTGATATAGATGTAAATGTATTGGGGCATATCTTTGAGCATAGTCTAAACCAATTAGAGGCAAAAAAAGCAGAGATTATTGAAAATATAGAGAGAGAAGGCGCAGTAGAAGGATTGTTAGAAGAGAGCAGTAAAAGAAAACTCGATGGTATTTTTTATACGCCTTCTTTTATTACTAACTATATGGTAGAACAAACGTTGGGTAAACTATGTACTGCTAAGAAAAAAGAACTATTACTTGACCTTACAGAACTTAACTTTGAAAATGAAGCGGCAAAGCAAGAAATTTTAGAAAGAATTGCAATTTATGAAGTTTGGCTTGCAGGAGTGCGCGTACTTGACCCCGCCTGTGGTTCGGGCGCGTTCCTAAACCAAGTGCTTAACTTTTTTATTAGAGAATACTCTTGGGTAGAAAGTATCAAAAATGGTGTTTTACCACCCAAAGTCGAGGCTATTCCAAAAAATAAAGTCATTCAAACTGATGCTTTTGCACCCGTTATTCCTTTACCAGAGCGCAAACCCACAGAAAGGTTACTCACCCATCAGATTTTAGAAAATAATATCTTTGGAGTGGATATAAACATGGAAAGTGTGTCTATCACCAAACTTTCACTTTGGTTGAGGATTGCAGAAGGTAAGCGAAGGCTCAATGACCTCAGCGAAAATATCAAACAAGGCAACTCGCTTATAGATGACGCAAGCATAGATGAAAGGGCATTTGATTGGAAAAAAGAGTTTCCAAAAGTATTTTCTGGTTCAAGCGTTACGCTTGAATCTAATACAAGTTCAAGGCTCAGCCTTGAACCAGAAGAAGGTTTTGATTTGATTGTAGGGAATCCACCTTATGTACGTCAAGAACTTTTGACAGAAATTCACAAAAAATACTATGAAAAACGTTACTCCCATGTTTATAGTGGCATTGCAGACTTATATGTATATTTTTATGCAAAGGGTTTAGAGTTGCTCAAAGAGAACGGTACATTAGGTTTTATCACTCCCAACAAGTGGTTTAAAACCAAATATGGTGAAGGGCTGAGAAAAACTTTGAAAACACTTGAAATTGAGCAGATTATAGACTTTTTTGAGTTAAAAGTATTTGAAGATGCAAGTACAGAGCCTCAAATTATCATTTTGAAAAAGAATACATCTGATAATGATTTTTATTACTTCCCTATTACCCAAGCCCTGCTGGGAGAGAAAGGAGTGGCTGACTTTGACGAGAAGCTAAACGAACCGCTTATTGTAGAAAAAAGAAACTTTACTGATACAGAGTGGATTTTTGCCACAGGTGAAAAACAGGCTATTTTTGATAAAATTTTGGGTAAAAATGTTCCTTTCAAAACAAAAAAACTAAATGAATACACAGATTTTAATATTTACAGAGGAATTGTAACAGGACTTAATAAAGCTTTCATTATCGACAGCAAAACCAAAGAACAACTTATTACAAAAGATGCAAAAAGTGCTGATTTGATAAAACCGTACATGATGCCTACGGATATTAAAAAGTGGCATTTGGAGAACAAGAACGAATATTTTATAATTAATACAGGCTATCATACTGAAATTTCTGAAAATACCTATCCTGCCATTTTTAAGCATTTGAAAAAATTTGAAAAAGAACTTGGCGAAAGGCAAGATAAAGGAAAAACACCCTATAATTTAAGAGCTTGCGATTATTATGATGAGTTCGACAAACCTAAAATTATATACATTTATACTGCTGTAAATCACTACTTTTATTACGACACAGAGGGGTATTATCTCAATAATTCTGCTTATTTTATCACCAATGCAGACCTATTCCTCTGCGCTTTTCTAAACTCAAAACTATTTGATTTTTACAAAAGATTGAAGTTTGTAGCCTATGGCAATGCAGAAGAAAGAGGGCGTAATAAATTGGATTACAACAAAATGGTGCAAGTCCCTATACCAATTCTGAGCGCAGAAGAAAAATTACCTTTTGAGCAAAAAGTATTGGCATTGCAAAAACTAAATAAAGGTTTAGACAATCTTTCTCAAAAATTTTTGAAAATAATTCAAGCAGAATTCAAGCCTGAAAAAATAAATGGTGGATTAAGTAAGTGGTATGGTCTGACTTGGGAAAAATTCCAAGATGAAATTAAAAAGCAAAAAGGGCAAATTAGCCCAAAACAAAGGTTTGAGTGGATAGAAATTTTTGAAGAAAAACAAAAAGAAGCTATTTCGGTAGTTGAACAAATACAAAAATTTGAAAAACAAATAGATAACTTGTTTTATCAACTTTATAATCTTACATCTGATGAAATCAAAATGGTGGAAACCGTCCAAAATTAGCTGGATTAATGACGAGGAGGAGGTAGATTATCACCGTCGAAAAACCATGAAAAACTATGTACCTATGGGTTTGCATAACGACAGCTATAAGATGTTTAACGGTTTGGTGGTTGGGCTTCCTGTCGCTCGTTTTTTTCATGTATGGCAAGGACATGATGTAGATAAAAAGTTTA
>JALOMS010000071.1 GCA_025455345.1 Thermoflexibacter sp.
TTCATGAAGCAAAGCCTCGATTTGTGAAAAATATGGCGCACGCTTATAGGTAAGGTAAATAGACTTAAAGTGCTGTGATTGCCATGTGCTATTTCCTATTTTTACTTCACTAATCTTTTGCTTCACCGCATTTTTATCTATGGGAATTGTAAGCCAAAACTCTCCATTTGCACCATAAAGCTTATTTCTATTTCGCCAGTCATTTTTAGTATATTGCACTTCGTCGTAAAAAATAAAAGCATCGACAGAGCCTATAATATCAAAGTATCCCTTCCAAGGAAGATAATTAGATTGTAAAACTGCTACCTTCATTTGAGTATCAATCTTTTATTTAATATTTTTACAGGATTGCCAACAGCAGAACAATTATCTGGGACATCTTTATTCACCACACTCCCAATACCAATAACTACATTTTTTCCTATTTTAATGCCATTAGAAATAATAGAACCCGCTCCTACAAAAGTACATTCGCCAATCTCTACTTGTCCGCAGATGACCACACTTGGCGAAAGATAACAAGCATCTCCAATGGTGCTATCATGCGAAATTACGACGGAATTATTAATAAGTGTACCTCGCCCTATGCGTACATTTTTATCTATATTAGACATTGGATATACAAAAGTACCAGCCTCAATTTTTGCTGACGAACTTTGAAAACAAGTAGGGTGGACAAAAGTAATTTGTTGCCTTTGGAGTTGCTCCAATTGCTCAGTGATTTCTAATTTTTTGCGGAGGTGGCGATACCCCAAGCCAATACAAAAGACATAATCAGTAAATTTGTCTTCTACATAACTATTAAAAGGCATCACATTTTGTGTTTTTTGTTCTGTTAAAACATCATCAAAAAATACAAACTCTGGATTAGTATATTTTGCTTGAATGAAATTCAGAAACTGCTCGCCCAAGGCACCACCACCTATAATTGCAAATTTAGTCATCTATTTTGTAGCCACAAAGCCAATGTATTTGAATAAATTTTTGCTTAATGGCAAGGCTTTCTGCAACATTTGGTGCATCACATCTGCATATTTGAATCGGTCTTCTACGCTATACTGCGTATCATTAATAAGCGCGCCTTGCCCAATATACCAATGATAAAATAAAGAAACTTCTTTAAATCCTTCTGCCTTCAGCATAGAGATTAAATCTTCTTCCTTAAAACCCCCTTTGATATTTTTCCCAAACTCAGCATTATTAAAGATGTCTTTACTTACTCCGAAGGTTTTTTCTATATCTTCATCTTTGTAGGTAACTGCCTCAATCTCACGCTTTACAATAAAGTCATAGCTACTATTTCTATCTAATTTATTCACTCCTTCCCAAAAATAATAGTTGGGGTCTAAGTCCGCATAGAACTTTCCTCCTTCTTTTAGCGAATTGTAAGCGTTGTGCAAAGTAGGCTTAATATCGTATAAGTGATGGAGGAATGAATAGGCTGTTGCTACGTCAAAATAGTTTACAGGCAAAGCGGCTTGGGCTGTGTCTTCATTTAAGATAACTATTTCACAATCACCAGATTTATCTATTCGGTCGGTCATTGCTTTGGTAACATCAACACCCCAAATTTCTTTGACATATTTTTTACCAATATTTATCATAAAACCTGTTCCACAACCCAAATCAAGCATTTTAGTAGCTTGGGTGTCGTCTATTACTTTCTTTAAGTTTGCTTCTACTTTGGCTATATTTTCAGGACGAAAATGAGGCTCGCAAGTATTGTAATGTTCGGAAAGTTTTGAATGCAATTCTATATTGGCTTGCACCACTTGGTTATATATTGTTTGTTCCATTTTTGCTATACTGTGTTTATTCTATTTTGCTTATTCTGTTTTTTGTTTATATTTTCTAAGCTCGGCTGGTGCATAGTATTCTTCATAATTGGCTGGTATTTGGGTAAAAAAGCCAAGTTTTTGCTTTGCTTGGTCAGAAACTCCACTCATATCTATTCCACTCATTGCTCTTGGTATATCTATGCGCTGTTTCATCCATGAGCGGCACATATTAATAGTAAGTGCATGTCGCCAATCTTGGGTAAGATTATCGCCTCCTGCGTGCCAAACTCTCGCATTGAAAAACCAAACCGAACCAGCTTTTGCTATTACTCTTTTGCCTTTTCCATAAAATTCTTCTTCTGTGGGTACAGTTTCTCTGTTTTGTGAGTAAGGAAGGAAATAAGTAGCTCCGTTCTCTTCTGTAAAATCGTCTAACAAGATAGTCGCACCCATATTGGTAATGTAATTTGGAATAATGCGTGGACAGTCCACATGAATTCGGCGCGAGTAGTTTGTTTTATTAGGAGGCATAGAAGATGAGGTATAAGCATACACAATACAGCCTTCTCCTAATACTGCATTAAAAACACCTACTAATTTAGGATTATCAAAAAGTTCTATGAAAATCTTGTCGTATAGAGAACACAACAATACCATTCCATAATCACTGTAATTCGTAGTTTTATGATATTCTACTTCTGCTTGAATCGCTTTTTCTAAGGCAGTTTTTGCTTCCTTAATAAAGTCTGGAGCTAAAATATCAGGAATGATAGTGTAACCTTGTTTGTGAATTTCTGAAGCGAAACCTGTAAGTTGTTCTTGAGTGAATGAATGATTCATCTTATTTAAAATTTATTTTTTCTCTAATGATATATAATGGACGATTTTGTACTTCTTTTAACACCCTGCCAATATAAATACCCGCTAATCCAATAACGATAATTTGAATACCTCCTACAAAAATAATAGCAGAAATCATAGAAACAAAACCATGCTGATAATCTACAAAAAATAATTTAGTAACCACAATAATTAAGGCAAGAATGAAACCTATAAGCGCAATGCCTATGCCAACCAAGGAAATGATTTTAAGGGGAATATCTGAAAAAGAAACAATAGCGTCCAAAGCCATCAGCATACGCTTTTTAAAATTATAACTCGATTTACCTTTTTGTCTTGCCTGATGTTTTGTAGGGACATAACCTTGCTTGAAGCCAAGCCAAGATTCTAAACCAGGTAAGTAGCGACTTTTTTCTTGTAAGGAATTGTAAGCATCTATAAATCTACGATTCATGACTCTTAGTGTAGATACGTTCACGGGAGAGTTCCCACCTGTAAGTTTATTGAGCAAGATATTGAAGGCATAAGAACTTATCTTATCCCCCCAACTACTAAAACGTTTCTCACGCAAACCAAAAACCATATCATAATCCTTTTCTTTCATCTCTTCTAATAAGAGAGGAATCTGATTTGGGGGGTCTTGCATATCTACATTAAGCATACCCACATAGCTTCCACGAGCATGATAATACCCACAAGAGAGTGCAATATGCTGTCCGAAATTGCGACTTAAATCTATTACTTTTACAAAATTAAACTTTTGAGATACCGTTTGTAACTCCTCTAATGCATTGTTTTTACTTCCATCATTCACAAAAATAAGCTCAACTTCATTAGATATATCTCCAAGTTTAGTATATTCTTGAAATACCTTCTGGTACTCTACACAAAAGTCTTCTGCCAAATAACCGTCATTGTAAATAGGTACTACAAATGAATACAACATAATTAAATATTTTTTGTAACTATCTAAAGTCAATATTTTCAAAATTCTTCTAAAAATGCAATTTTCTGATAATCTTTAGAGTTTACCAAGAGAGTAGCCTAAAAAAGTATAACCTATCAAACCTTTTAGACAACTAATAACAGCCTAAAAAAGCTCAGATTATTATTTGCCACATTGCCGACCTGAAGTAATTCACTCCATTGATTATAAACATATATAGTTTTAAACCATAAAAATACCTCATAGAACTTTTATATTTTGTAGCAAATTCTTTAAAAACTTGATATTATTTTTTGCTCTTGATATGGCAAATAGATAACTTTTGCTATCTACATAATTTGCTTTGGTAAACTGGACTTGTAAAAAGTATCCTACAAAATAAATGCTATTTAATCCTTAAATATCATATTTTCCAATATTTATCATGATATTGGTATTAAAATAAACGCACATTCCCTTATTTTGGACAATTGTCAAATGGAAATTTAGAAGAATATTATGATATTTTACTGAGCGTAATAGTTACGAAATCGAGATAGATTTAAACGTTGAGAATAAAACTGTGCCTAAACATAGATTAGACATGACAAATAATAAGAGTTAGGTTGTATATAATTGTCCTTAAAATCTTGTTTATCAATTAGCAAGGTTTTATTTGTTTTTTAAAATTTATTTGTACCTATGTATTTGATAAAGAAGCAGTTACAGTTTATTATTTAGACAAGTTATCTACTATTTGATTTATGCTCAATTCAACTTCACACACTCAACTTCTTTCCCTTCTTTTTTTCTTGCTCTTGCGATTTGCCAAGGTATTCAATCAAAGCTAAGGGAATAATCCTATCTGGGTATTGTGTACTATGCAATGCCTCAAATTGCCCAAATGATATACTGCTCAATACATTGACCAGATGATGATTGAAGGTTTTTAATTCAAAAAACTCTCCTTTTTCATCATAAATCTCGTAAATGTATTGTGGCATTTTATTTATTGTGTAAGAATAATTGCGTTTGACGTTTTTGATTTGTAGCGTAATTACATCACCGTTTTTTAGTATAAATTCCAATACTTTTCTTTCTTTACTGGCTAATAGCCGCGAATAGATAAAACAAACTACCGCTATTAGTCCAAAAATAATACCCATTAGCAACCAAACATATCGAGTGGTCTGATTCCGATTTGCTTGAAATTCAGATACATTAGGCGTAACCGTAACATCCAAAGAAAGTGCCATGGAAGTAAAAATAATCGCAAACAGAGCAAGAAAAATCAAGAAAAAATCCCAAATTTTTGTTTTTTGGGCTACTTGTCGCTTGATGAATTTCTCGTGGACTTCGATAGGAATATTCAACATAGATGAATGAGTTAAGATTAAAATGTGTTAATGCGCTAATGTGTTTCGCCTTTGCAGGTCTTGACGTGGTAGGCAATACCTGCAAAAATGTTATAGCAAAGGTGAACCGTACAAAACCACCTTCACAACAAACTATGCTGTTAAGTTTAGATACAAAAATAAAGGTTATTTTTTAAAAAATTGTATCTTGCATAGCGTTAAATACTTTGGAGTTTTACATAAAACACAGTAAATATGAAATCCTTATTTTTCTTACTCATTCCCTTTACTTTCGTGGGTTGGTTTGCTCTCAAGCCTACGCAAAAGCAAGAATTTTCCCTTGTTCCCCTCAATTTGTATCAAAAAATACCTGTTTCAGCTAAATTTCTTAATACTACTCAGATAGATACCATTGATTTTTGGCACGTTTACTACAACAAAATAAAAATAGAGGCATATAATTTGAATTCAGAAAAAAGTGCTATCACTCTCAAAATCAAAGATATAAAAAAGACAGACTCTCTAATAGTTAAATATTTTAAAGATACACCTTGTAGCAAGTGCAAAACACAAGTAACAGTTCAAGATAAAAAGCACTCCCTAATCGCTAAGGGAAGTAATAAAGGTACATTTAGTCCACTTAAAATCTCTGTTTATGACCTTTTACAATATCATTTGAAAGCAAAGGAAGATATTTATGAAGTGTTTTATGTTGAAGAGCAGGAAATTGGTCAAAAGTATAAATTGATATTTAAGGTTAGATTTGAGTAGAATTTTGATAAAATATTCTATAATCTAATTAAGTAACTCATTGATTTTCAATTTTTTTTAAAAATTGAAAATCCAAAAGATAATGAAACAAATCAAGAACACAAAAAAGTGGTTAACATGGTTTTTAATCAGTGATGAACCCGTTTTTATTGCTATAAAATTATTTTTAGCAACAATAGCTGTATCTTTAATGACAATAGGTTTAAGTCATTTCTCATTTCAATATGATTTAGACTTATATGAAATTTCTCAGTATTATGCGATATTAGCTTATCTTTTATTATTCATTAGCTTTTTATTTACGTTGTTTGTTGCTTTGATATGTTTGATAAGTAAGAAAACACGAATAGGACGCTTATTCATTGCCGTACAACAAGCTATTCTGTTTTTTCTCTTATTCTTATTTGTCATGGGCTTTTTCAGAAAATAGAGTATTTGAATATCAAAATTACGTGTTGTCTGTTTCTAAAACTGACAAAATGGTTTCTCAAAACCAATCATTGCCGTTTTAGAAAATAAAATAAATTGCTTTTTACGCTTCATTTTTCTATCTTTACTTAGAATATGAAAGACCTACTTTTAGAACGCATTACACTCATTCCTACTATTTGTCATGGAAAGCCTACGGTAAGAGGCATGAGGATTATGGTTGCCACCGTTTTGGAGCTATTAGCGGCAGGAACTACCATTACTGAACTGATAGAAGACTATCCAGAATTGGAAGAACAAGATATTTATGCTTGTTTGTGGTATGTGGCAATTAAGGCGTGATATTTCTAAAATTGTCAGTTTATTAGAAAACCATTGGAAGTGGAAGTTGCTTAAATCAAATTATTTCCTTAACTTTGAAAAAAGAAAATAAAATGGAAACCACATTAAGCCTTAAAAATCAATTACATACAATTATAGATTTGATTAAAGATGAATCTGTATTACAAGCAGTTTATGTATTGCTGAAAAAAGAATGGCAAACAGAAGAAATGTATGTCAGTGTAAGTGAGGCAGAACTTCATGCAATAGATGAAGGGCTTGCTCAATTAGAAAATGGAGAAGAATACGAACACGCAGAAGCAGAAAAAATATACAAACTATGGCAGTAAAAATTACATGGTCAAAAAGAGCATTGGAAGATTTGAGTAAGATTATGGATTATTTGCTGGACAACTGGGGTGAGAAATCTGCCAGAGAATTTTCTGAAAACTTGGATAAAAAATTAGAACTGATTGCTTCTATGCCTGAGATGTATCCAAGGGTGCTATTTAGGAAAAGTGTAAGGAAATGCGTACTTACCCCTCAAAACACGCTCTACTACAAAATCAAAGATGAAAAAATAGAAATCAGGAAAATACAAATCATTACTATCTTTGATAATCGCCAAAATCCTGATAAATTAAAGATTTGACTACGTGTTATCTATTTCAAAACCGACAACATTAGTTTCTCAAAACCAACAGTTACAGTTTTTAAAACTGTTTTGTTAGATAAAAGTATCTGACGGCACAGGAAATGCTCTTTTGCCTTTTCGCTTAGTTCATCTTTGCTAAGTTCTTCCCAAAGCGTAGTTTCTGCTATTTTTTTGTCCATGCTATTTTTCTTTTTTCATTAGCTCGATAATCTCTTGCTGACGACCTATTTCTTTTTCTAAAAAGCCTATTTTTTCTTTTAAAAACTGATTTTCTTGTTGTGATTTTTCAAGGGCAAGGGCTAAATCCTTATCTGTAAAGTTTTGATAATTGTAATTTAGATTGTTACTGCTCTGAACAAAGTGATATTTTTCTCCGAACCCTACAATCATTTCAGGACTTACTCCTAACTCCTTGCTTATCAGTTCTAAGCGTGAATAGCTTATATCTGTATCATTTCTTTCTATATTTCCATAGCCTTGTACTGACATATTGAGTAATTCAGCCATTTTCGCCTGAGAATAGCCTTTCTTTTCTCTAAAAAATTTGATTTTATCACCAATGTTCATCATACTTAATAAGTTAAACTTGCTAATTGTAAAGTTAAATTGTATGGCGCAAAGTAGAAATTTTAGCGAACTTGCAAAAATAAAATTCAACATTTTTTTCAAACAATTTTAAAATTAATGCAAATGAAACTAAAAACCCTTTGCCTATTTATTTTCTTATTTATCTCCTCAATGGCACTTTTTAGCTGTGCAAGCGAACAAGATAAAATCAAAAATGCAGTAACAGACTACATCAAAACCAATTCTAACGACCCTTCAAGCTATGAAGCAGTAGAATGGGGAGAGATAACAGAGGAATTTGATAATAGTGAAAAAAGAAGATTTTTAATGGCTCAGATAACAGGCTTTCAAGATGAAATAATACGGGTCGAAGTAAACAATTTAAAAAAAGATACGACCCTATATGTACAAAAACGTGATGAACTTTTTGAACAATTAGGAGAATTACAAAAAGTTGGGAAACCAATTGGCTGGCGTTTGACACACCAATTTAGGTCAAAAAATGCTTTTGGTGGGCTTGTATTAGGTCAATTGGAATTTGTGGTTAGTAAAGATGACTTTAAAGTAATCAATGCAGCAGTAGTAAAATAAAAATTATTCACTTTAAACTCTTTTTAAAACATGGCAGACAAGTATTTTTATGATGAAGATGGTAAGTATCGAGGTAAGTTTTCAGACAAACCTCCTGTCACCATTGTGGGTGTTTTTATCACCATTTGTATATTAGTAGGTCTTTTTAATGGATTTCAGGCTGGATTTACCTTAGCGGCTATTGGAATTGCTATGTATGGTGGAATATGGCTTTTTGCCCACCTTATGCAATATGGTTTTAGAAAAATTGGTGATAATATAGACCAAAAGCGATTGACAAAGCAAACAGAGAAAAGAAACAAAGAAATAGAAGGAGTTATGCAAACTTGGATTGGCTTTCATCAATCTGATTTAATACAATCTTGGGGTGCGCCTTTACGAGTCGTTGCTGATGGCTTGGGTGGTAACATAGTTGTTTATCATGGTGGCGCACATAATCACATTTACAGTGAATTTTATACTGATAATCAAGGTATTATCAGAAATGTAAAATGGAAAGATAATTAATAAAATAAAAGTTTTCTATGTTATCAGTTGTATATACCTAAAAAGCAATTTCTTCCCATTAGCTCGAATTTATAATTGCAACAGGAAACCATTCCGACTAATTTTAAGTGGGATTAAACAAAATACATTCCCTCCCATCTCCCTCATTTCCAAAAAAAACTGTATCTTGCATTGCAAGCGCATAGCAGTTTTTTTACACCCAAAAATTTAGTAAATATGAAATCCTTATTTTTCCTACTCATTCCCTTTACTTTCGTGGGCTGGTTTGCTTTCAAACCTACGCAAAAGCAAGGATTTTCCCCTGTTCCACCTAAAAAAACAGCGTTGAACATTGTTTTTAACGAACAAGCGGGGACGATTACGGTTTTTCGCCTCAATGAAAAAACACCTATCCTCACGCAAGTAGCGAAGGCAGATTTTCGCCCTTACTTGCACCCTATCGTTGCTCCTGACGGGCAGGGCTTGCTCACCGAGTACAGTCCAGGTCATCACAAGCACCAAACGGGCATTTATTGGGGCTACACGCGTATCAATGGGCGCGACTATTTTCACCACCCCGAAGGCGACTATTGGCGCAAGGTTTCTGTCAAAGTCATCAAAAACAAAGGTACAGAAGTCAAGTGGGAAACGGTGTATGACTTGCTGGACGAGCGGGGAAATCCCACCCTCAACGAAATGCAAACTTGGACAATGAGCGAGCAAGACGGAAAATATATTTTGAGTGTGGAGTGGACAGGCGAAGCAAAAACGGACATCACTTTTGAGAAATACGATTATGGTGGCTTGTTTGTGCGTATGCCTTGGAAGGAAGGAATAGATGGGGAAGTGCTGAATGCGGCACGTCAGCGCAACGAAAAGGCAGAAGGACAACGCGCAACTTGGGTGGATATAGGTATGCAGGTGTCAGGGCGCAAGGACAGGGCGCATATCACTATTTTTGACCACCCTGATAACAAGGGCTTTCCGCAACATTGGCGAGTAGATGGGCAGTTGGGCGCAGGGACGGCACGCGCCCGTATGGGAGATTGGCAACTCAAAAAAGGACAAATTGAAGTCATCAAACACCAATTGGTAGTTTATACAGGTGGGTTTAGTGATGTAAAAATCAATGACTTGTGGAAAGATTATGTAGGACAAGATATGTCTTATCTGCTTTGGGGAATTGCCCAAAAAGAAGGCAAAGACGCTAAGTTTCTCTCCCCAGAGGAAGCAGTGGCAAACATGACCCTCAAAGAAGGCTTTCAGGCAAATGTTTGGGCTTCTGAGCCGATGATTACCCAACCTATGGCATTTTGTTGGGACGACAAGGGGCGAATGTGGATAGCAGAAAATCGGGATTACGAGTCGCGCGGGCGTGGCTTTTCCAATGCAGGAAACAGCCGTATTTTGATATTAGAAGACACCAATCACGATGGCGTAGCAGATACGAAAAAGGTATTTTTGGAGGGAATTGCCTTCCCTGCGGCAATGGCAGTGGGTTTTGACGGACTGTTTTTGGGTGCGCCGCCTAACTTGCTTTTTGTGCCTGACCGCAACCAAGACGACATCGCAGATACTACGGACATAGAGGTACGCCTCACAGGTTGGGGAATCAGGGATAGGCACGAAACGCTGAACAGTTTGCACTGGGGACCTGACGGCTGGCTCTATGGTTGTCAAGGTTTTGCGACCCCTTCCAAAGTTCGCAAACCCGAAGGCAAGGGCAAAATTTTCAAACACAAAGACCCTTTTCCAGAAGATATTTTGCAAGGCGAGGGCGTGGACATCAATGGGGGTGTATGGCGTTATCACCCTACCAAAGACCAATTTGAGGTCGTAGCGCATGGTTTCAGTAATCCTTGGGGCATAGACTATGACGCGAAGGGTCAGCTATTTATCAGTGCTTGCGTGATTCCGCACTTGTGGCACATCATTTTAGGGGGTATTTATCACCGCCAAGGCGGGCAACACTTCAATCCCTATTTTTACAGCGACATTCGCACCATTGCTGACCACAGTCATCGCTCCGCACATGGAGGCGCAAGGGTCTATCAATCAGACGCTTTCCCTGCCGAACACAAGGGACGTATTTTCATGGCAAATATCCATGAACACGCCGTTTTATCTGATATTTTGGAAAGAAAAGGCTCTGGTTTTGTAGGCAAACATGGGGACGAACTCCTCATGGCAAACAATGCCCAATGGGTAGGTTTTAGCATGGAAGTAGGCGCGGACGGTGGTTTGTACGTCTTGGACTGGCATGACGCAGACATTTGTGGGCAGGAAGTCCTGAATGGAGAAACAGGGCGCGTGTTCCGAATTATGCCCAAAGAATCCAAAGCGCAAAATTGGGAAGGTCGCTATGCTGATGTAGGCAAAATGACTGATAAACAATTGGTTGAATTACAAAAAAGTCCAAGTGATTGGCATACGCGCAGGGCAAGATTGGTGTTGCAAAGCAGGGCAAACAAAGGCAAAATAAATCCAGAAGCAATCGCAGAACTGCAAAATTTGTTTCAAAATGAGGCAAATACAGACTTGCGTTTAAAAGCAATGTGGACTTTATTTATTACTAACAATTTGAATAACAATGACTTGCTAAAATCTCTAACAGACAAAGACGAATACGTGCGCGCTTGGGCAGTCCAACTGCTTTGTGAAGACAAAAATCCACCGCAAGAAGCAAAAGAAACCTTCGCAAAAATGGCAAAAGAAGACCTCTCTGCCGTAGTGCGTTTGTATCTTGCTTCTGCCCTCCAAAGGCTTGATAATGAATCTTCTTGGAAAATAGCAGAAAACCTGGCAAAGCGAAGCGAAGACGCAGAAGACCACAATATTCCCAAAATGATTTGGTTTGGTTTAGAGCCTTTGGTGAAGGCAAACCCAAGCAAGGCTATGACTTTGGCAACGCAAAGCAATATCCCACTGATAACCAAGTACATCGCAAGGAGAATCATAGACGCAAATGCGCCTGAAATCGTAGTAAGCGTTTTAGGGGAAAATGGTAAAAATGAAAAACTCATCATGGAAGGCATGAGAGATGGCTTGGAAGGTCGTTTTGACCTCAAAGCACCCACCAATTGGAACACTATTTATGCCAAGTTGAAAGCAAACAAAGGCGAAATTGCACCCTTAGCAACCCAAATTGCACAGCGTTTTGGCGATACAGAAGCTACGGAAAAACTCATGGCGACCTTGAAAAATGCCAATGCGCCTTTGGCAGAAAGACAGCAAGCACTCAAAAGCATTGCCGCCAGAAAGCGAGAGGAATTGGTAAAAGAAATTCCTAATTTACTCAATGACAAATTATTACGATTAGACGCTATCCAAGCCATTGCCAATTATGACAATGAATCTTTTGCAAAATTGCTCATTAGTCAATACAATGAGTTTAGCCCTGCGGAAAAACAACAGGCAATCCAAACGCTTTCGGCGCGCTCCCGCTACGGCTGGCAACTCACCCAAGCCCTTAAAAATCAGACCATTCCGAAAGCAGATGTACCACCTTACACTGCTCGCCAACTGCTCAGGGTAGTCGGCAGTGGTTTCATAGAAGTTTGGGGAGCAATAGAGCAAGAGCCTTCCTTAGAAAAAGCCTATTCCAAATATCAGAGAATCCTCACAGACAAGGCGTTAGCAAATGCCAATCCTGTAAAAGGAGAA
>JALOMS010000618.1 GCA_025455345.1 Thermoflexibacter sp.
GGAATGAGGCGAGAAATATTGATAGAATTTGCAGAAGAAAGAGTTAATATCTCATTGAGTTCCTTGTCCAAAAATGCTTTTTTTACCAATGCTTGGCAGTCGTCAAAAGTACCTTCTATCTCTAAAGCGGTAATATTTTCACCTAAAGTTGTAAATTGTTTTTCTTGAAAATTACTAACCTTCCCTTTGGGATACAATACCGTTACTCGTATTTTAGGAACGCCTAAAAATCCATGAGCTACCGCACTCCCCGTATCTCCAGAGGTTGCGACCAATATATCTAAGGTTTTCTCCTCGTCTTTTACAAAATACCCCATGAGCTGAGCCATAAATCTCGCCCCAAAGTCCTTAAATGCCAAAGTATTCCCATGGAAAAGTTCTAAAATATGAGTATGCTCATCAAGACTGACCAAAGGCGCAGGAAAATTGATAGCCTCATATACCAATTTTTTTAATATCGCTTGCTCTATATCTTCTCCCAAAATTGCAGAAGCAACTTCTAAAGCAATCTCTTGGAAGCTAAGGGTCTCTATATTTTTAAAAAATTCAGAAGGAAGCGCGGGAATGCGTTCGGGCATAAAAAGTCCATTATCAGCAGGCAATCCTTTTAATACTGCTTCCTTGATACTCACTGTTGGAGTTTGTTGTTTAGTGCTGTAAAATTTCATTAGCCAAAAAATTTAAGAATAAAATTTTACAAAGAAAATAAGATTTTATTGGATTTAAAAAAAGATTGATATTCTTTCAATAAAAGCAGAGAGAAAATATGAAAATGAAAAAAGAAGGACAAAAAAGGCAAGAATAGGGCATAATAAATGGAAAATCGTTGCAATATTAATATTTTAATTAATAATCCTATTGATTTATTGAAAAAAATTTCGTAACTTTGCACCATTATTTGAATTTCCAACAAAAAATCCGTAAAATTGATATGTCAAAGTTCAAGATTCTCTATGTTTCCAGTGAAATAGACCCTTTCCTGAAAACAACCTATGTGTCTGACTATGTTCGTAAGTTGCCACAAGCTATGCAAGATAAGGGAATGGAAATCAGAATATTAGTGCCGAGATTCGGACTAATCAATGAACGGAAAAACCGACTGCATGAGGTAGTAAGACTTTCAGGAATCAATATTGCCGTAGGAGACGAAGAGAAACCCTTGATAATCAAAGTAGCCTCTATCCCAAATGCCAAACTCCAAGTGTATTTTATAGATAATGAGGATTATTTTCATCGCAAATCTGTATTTACCGACAAAGACAATAACTTTTACGAAGATAATGACGAGAGGGCGATATTTTTCTGCAAAGGCGTAATCGAAACTATCAAAAAGTTAGGATGGGCTCCCGATATAGTTCACTGCAACGACTGGATGACAAGCCTTATTCCTATGTATCTAAAAACAACCTACAAGAACGACCCCGTGTTCAAAGATACAAAAACAGTTTTTACCTATTTTGACAATACTTTTTCTCATAAATTTGACCAAAGTTTGCTTTGGAAAGCGAAAATGATGGACATAGATGATGACGCTTTATTGCCTTTGCAAACAGCAGATTATGGCGGTTTTATTAAAATCGGAGCAACTTACGCCGACACCGTAATCAAAATCAATAATGCTAACCAAGAAAATAATCGCACAGAAGACTTACATCCTGCAACGAATCACCCAAAATTTGCGTCATTCGAAGATGATGACTCTGATGATTTTTCTGAAAGACATTATCATATTTATAACGAACTGGTTAGCTGTTAGTTAGAAATAAAACTTTGCTAACTTAACACAGATTAACATGAATTTCTTGCCAAATCTTCTTTTTAAAAAGAAATTTGTGTTTCATTAATAGCTTAAAAAATCAATGATAAAAAATATGCTTACATCAGGATTATTGTTCGCAATAATCCTGATTTTATTTGCTTGTGATGACCCTGTTAAGTTAGGGCTTGATTTACAAAGAGATGACCAGCGCATTAGTACTTTTTTTACAGATACGTTTGCAATAGAAACGACACTTAAGTTGTTTGACACGCTCAATACTACGGTCAATGATGCCCAAGGAAGGGGAGTGGTAGGAACACTCAACAATAGTTTGGTAGGAAAAATTACAAGCAAAGCCTTAGGAGGTTTTGTATTACCCTCTACAGGCATTTCTTTTACTGATGCCACAAATACTACAGCTATTTTTGATTCATTGGTACTCAATCTTTTAGTTACTTACAGCCAAGGAGACACTTCTAAGGCTGTTACTATTAATGTACATAGACTTACCCAAGCCCTTACTGCTACTAAATCCAACTATCACAATACTACGAACTTTCCTAATGGTGAACTTTTAGGAAGTGTCCAAAGAAAAGTAAAAGCTGGAAATATCATTACTATCAAACTCAAAGATAGTTTTGGACAGGAGATTATGGATAATAATAATACAGACCAGCTCAAGATACAATCTAACTTTGAGCAGTTTATCCGAGGGATAAGTATTTCTATGGAAGGTGCAGAAAATTTAGTATTTGGTTTTGACCCTACTGACCGAAATAGTATTACAAGATTAGCCGTTTATTTTAGAAATAATACGGTTGAAACTTCAGCTAAGGTGAGAAATCTATTTTTTACAGGAGGTAATGGGGCTGGAATTTTGTTTAATAACATACAATATGATTTTACCCAAATACCCGCACTCCGCAATCTTGCTACCTCCAATACCAAAACAATTTCGTCCTCTCGCACCAACAACCTTTGTTATTCCATCAGTAGCGTAGGCATATTCCCATTAATTAAGTTTCCTTCCATTTATGGTTTTAGCAAAAATAGAGATGTAGTTGTCAATCGAGCAGAATTAATCATAGAACCCTCACCTCTTAATTTTTCTATCCCAAGAGAAAACTTTACAATACCTAATCTTAGATTTATCGTAGCAAATGCAAAACAAGAATTAGATGTATATGACAATACAATCATTCCCAAATACATATTGCAAGAAACCGCTACTTCTATTTCTGCCCAAAATGTATTAAGTATGCCTTATATTTCAGGCGGGCGTTCCTATCAATCTGTCATCGTTACCTCATACATACAAGCATTGATGAATCAAACTACTGAAAACAGAGGCTTATTCATCGTTCCAGAGCAATTCCAATCCTCTTTAGATTATGTTGTTTTTGGGGACAATAGGGCTACAAGTAATAGAATGCGTTTGCTTGTGTACTACACTACGATTAAAAGATAAGTAGATTTATATAAACAGTTTTGTACTTCTTTAAGAAAATAGCTAAATTAGTGGTATAGATTCCAATACTGAGCGGCATAAGATTTGTTATTCCTTGGCAAGTCTTTCAATAAGTTGAAAGTCAAGCACTTGGCTTAGGTTATTTTTCAATATAATTAGA
>JALOMS010000619.1 GCA_025455345.1 Thermoflexibacter sp.
TCATTTTTAAAACGTGGTCTAACGTGATGCAAACGAAAAAAATATTCGTCAGGTATCCTGTATGTTTTTATTTCACTCATAGATATTTCTTAATTTCTGTTGCTAACACTTTCGCTAAAATTGGCGGAACGGCATTACCAACTTGTTTGTATTGGCTCGTTTTGCTCCCTAAAAAAATGAACGTGTCGGGGAATGATTGTATTCTCGCACTTTCTCTTACTGTCGGTACACGGTTATATTTATAATGAAAATGATGTCTGTGTCCTGTGTCGATTGTAAAACTCGGTTTTTTGCTGTTCAGTCTTGTCCAAGCAATATTTACATTTCTCGTATTCCGTAATTCTTCGGGCAAGTCTTTGTAATTTCCACCGTCAGGAACAAGCGAAATTATACTTGTCGTTTGTTCGCTATGGTTGGTTATTTCGTGATTATAAACTCCAATAGATTTGCCTCTGATTACTTTTTGATAATCCGATTTTGCTTCTGTTTTGTATTTAGTTCCGTCCGTCAAAGACTTTTCAGGCAAGTCCGAAATTGCTTCTTTTGCACTTATGGGATTTTCTGTTGTCGGTTCGGGAAAAACAAACTCTGCTTTGTTTTTTGTACCAACGAAAAATGCTCTTTTTCTGTTCTGCGGAACACCAAAATCAGATGCTAATAAAACTTTGTAAACTACTGTGTAACCGAGTTTTTCAAAATCTTCTATAATGCTATTTTTTACAACACCTTTTCCCATAGAAACAATGTTAGGTACATTTTCCATTAAGAAAACTTTTGGCTGATAATGTTTTACAAAACTTACAAATGACTTATAAAGTTGGTTGCGTTCATCATCAATTATTCTTTTTCCTGCTATGGAAAAACCCTGACAAGGCGGTCCACCAATAATGATATCGACATCTTTAATTCCTGTCTTTTTTGAAATGTCTTTTGGCGTTTCTGTGAATAAATCGGCAACAAGTCCTTTTGCATTTTTGTGTGTATTTTCAAAAGTTACAATCGCATCTTTCCAATGATCAATACCCAAAAGCACATCATATCCTGCCTCAATGAACCCATAAGAAAGTCCACCGCAACCGCAAAACAAGTCTATTACTGTTGGTTTATTTTTCATTATCAAAATTTATTTCGCCTTGTTTTGTATTTACACTTTTCAGATAATTTACCTTTTCTTCTGCAACCATTAATGTTTCGGTTGGACAATTATAAGCATACATTTTTTTTGCGAATTGGTCGCCAAAATATTCAACTTTCAATTGGTTAATGTCAAGATTAAAAGCGGTTGCCAATTTGTCTAATCGTTTTTCGTCAAATTCTCGTTTTCCGTTTTCAATTTTACTCAAATTCGCACTGTCAAGGTCAAGCTGGAATGCAAGTTGCGTTAAGGTCAAACCGTTGTCTGTCCTTAACTTTTTGATGTATTCTCCAAATGTTGCTTTCATATACTTGCAAATTAATACTTGTCAATAATTGACAAAATTAACTAAAAGATTTGGTTATGCAAGTTTTTTTTGAATTTTTAGACTTTGGGGTGGTGGGTGGGCTTGGGAGCGGTTGGGCAAAATTAAATGTGGTGTTTTTGTGTCGGCAAGTGCGTTGGCAAAACACCTCTTTTAATTTTGCGAAGCGTTGGCAATTTCTTTTTTCAGTCAGTTTGTTGTCGGTCGTGTCGGTCTTTTAGGGTGAGTGCTAACGTTTTCGAGCTTGGCGAAGGTGGCGATTTTCACCACAAATGTTGATGCGGAGAACCAAACTTTGATTAACCACAAATGTGTCTGCGGAGTACTGAACCGCCACTTTTGCCAAACCCGTGTTATGCCTAGCCTTTCTATTCTCCATCTTGTAATTTGCTTAATTCTGTGTCCAAAAAGTGTTCTACCGAATTCCTATTTTTTAGGGTCGGGTCAGATTTCAGTCTGTCAGATAATGTTTTAAGAGTTTGTTTGACTCTTACTGCTGGTTTAGAGTGATATTCTTTAATTTTTTCTTGTACAGCTTGCGAAACTTCTCTTGGCATATGATAGCTAAGATTAACGCCCAACATTGTCGGGAATATTTCATTATAAGCATTATTGACTTCTTCAGTAGTTGGTTTTAATGCTATGTAGTTGTATATGAAATCGGGTCTTATGTAACAACTTACAGGGTATTTGTCAGGTCCAAAACTTTTTACTACTGCTTTGTAAGTTGAGGTGTCTTTCGAAAGCCACCAAGTTTTGTAGCCAAATATACCGCTGTCAGAAGATTCTCCATTTCTGTTACGTAAATAGTAGATTGCCAAAATCATTTCAGCGTCATTTTCAGCTTTAATATCGTGGTCTTTCTTGTAACTTAAGACTTCTGTCAGTTTTGCTTTTTCATCTTCATTTACCTTTATGTCCCACATTTCATTTGAGATAAAGGTTATTCCAAAAATCTCCTTTAAATATACGATTAGTTCATCTTTAGCTGTTTTAAGTTGTGAATCCACAAATGTGTCTATGAACTTATCAAAATCTTTTATTTGACCTTTTTTCTTAGCGTAGAAATAGGCTCTTATTAAAATTTCATCAATAAAAAGTAATTCAAATTCGTCATTTAAGTAAAAGTCTTCCATATGGTAGAACATATTGTAATACTTGTTCCTGACCATTCGCAAATGTGAAACTAGTTCACTTAAAAGTGTTTCATTTATAAACATTGATATTCCTGCTTTCCTAGCACCCATTAGTAAATTCCAATGTCTTCTATTACCTTCATCTAGATAGTATTCAGAAATGGCAGGAATAATAATTGAATTGTCAACAAATACTTTCAGGTGAGAGGCAAGAGTTTGAAAATATGTAGAAAGTTTTGGTTCCCATTGCAAAAGGAACATCATTAAATATGTATTGGATAGACTTTTTAAGAACCTTCTCTGTTCTGGTGTTCCATTATAAACTATATCCCTAATTGCAAGATGAAGTGCTGTTTTAACTTTTTCTTTGTTTTGAACAATGACATTGCTTTCGTCTACTGCCAAACTTATTACATCATTTAAATTTTGTTCAATTACGGAATGGCTATCACCTTTTAAAACAAAGTTTGAGAACTCTAAACCTTGCCGTAAAAATATCTTATTAAAAACCTTGGTTATAAGAGTTTCAACATCTTTTACTTTCACTTCAACATCCGAAAAATATTTTTTAATAGTTTCTTGTGTTTGACTGTAAAAAGCATTGAACAACACTTCATCTTTCAAATTTCTGTCACCAATTTCTAATCGTGTTTCGTAGGGTAAACAGAAGCCTTGCTCCTTAGTGTGAAATTTAATTTTTCTTGGCTTGGTAGTTAAAGAAACAAGTCTTTCTGATATTTTGCTGTCTAATAGTTGAGGATCAAATTTTAAATATTTTTTGATTGATTCTT
>JALOMS010000620.1 GCA_025455345.1 Thermoflexibacter sp.
TGCAGTAACTGGTATTGCAACTGGGTCTTTAAGTGAAATTTTCAAAAGTCTGAAAGAAAATAAGTTTCTAATTGAATCAGGAAAAGAAGGGAAGGTACTGGTAAATCGGAAAAAGCTATTGGAAAAGTTCATCATTGGCTACAACGAATACCTAAGACCAAAGCTAAATGGTAAAAAATATAGGTTTTTAGAGGCTACTATTTTAAAAAATTGGGGGGTAATTGATTTTCAAAATAAAGACATTTTTTGGGCAGGAGAACCTGCGGCAGCATTACAGACCAACTATCTCAAACCTGAAAAATGGAGTATTTATTCAAGAATAGAAAGAAAGGAATTGATAAAAATATTGAAAATAGTGCCTGATGAGAATGGAAACTTAGAAATACGAAATGGCTTTTGGACAAGTAAATTGCAAGAAGCATTTATTCAACAGCAAGTTGTGCCACCTTTATTATCATATCTTGATTTAATTTTGTCAGAGGAAAGCAGAAATGTTGAAACAGCCCAAATCATTTATGAAAAATACTTATCAGATTTTTTTGAAAAATATTAATCCCGAAGGACTGCAAGAGATGTTTGAGGCTTTGCAAAGGGCATTTAAGAAATTTTCTATCAACTTTTTTTTAGTGGGAGCGTTTGCGAGAGATATTTGGACAACACACCTACATTAGGCAAATCAGAACAACGGGAGATATAGATTTGGCAATTGTTCTGTCTAAATGTGAAGAATATGAAGAACTTATCAATTACTTAGTAAAACAAGAAAATTTCAGCACAACAGGAAATAGATTTCGTGTGTTGTTTCAGCAAAGAATCCCTGTTGATATCATTCCTTTTGGTGAAATTGAACATGATGAAAATTATAGTCAATGGTCTAATAGAGATGGGTTTAAACCTATTTCGACACTTGGCTTGTCAGAAGCATATCAACACAGTATTCCAATTATAGCAGAGCATGATTTACAACTTACTGTTACTTCATTGGAAAGCATAGCGATACTAAAACTAATTGCATGGAATGATAGACCAGAAGAAAGAAAAAAAGATGCAACTGACTTGGCATTTATCTTAGATAACTATTTTACCATCATGGACAGTCTTGTTTATGATGAGCATTTTGACCTCATAGATGATGATTTTGATGAGCAAATATGTGCTGCAAGACTTTTAGGAAGATTGATAAAACCTATTTTAAAAGGTTCAGAAGTATTAGAAAATCAAGTATTTAATATTATAACTACGCAAATAAAGCAAGATGTAAGCAGTTTAGCAGTAGCAATGATTGATGAAAAAAATGAATATGAAAAGCGATTGCAAATGCTCAAAGCAATACATAGTGAACTCATAATTAATAACTTATAACTCATAACTAACTTATGCAATTCAACTATAAATACGGAGGAAACTCTAACGTCAATAGCAACGCAAAAGCAGTAGATATGTCTTTTGCGCCTGATACCTTGCGACAACCTACCTTTTTTGTGGGGAAGTTGCATAAGAAAATTGCGTTTCGCGAGGCAATTTCTGCCTTGCATGATGTAGTAGTGTCCGATTTGCGCTTTAAGCCGAAGGACAAGACCGCATACAAGGCGTGGGCGGCGGAGCAGGAGCAGATTTGGCTGGCAGAGTATATGTCCTCTTTTCAGATTGGGCAGGTAAAAGAGCGCATAGAAGCTGTAAAACAGGAACTTAGGGTAGTGCGCGAAGAGAAAGACCGACACCTTGCTCCCTTTATGAAGGCACGAAAACGGTATTATGATTATCTCTACGAAAAGGACAGAGATGCTTGGTTTGTGCTTGACCCAGTCATTACCATTCACCCTGACGAGGTGTTTTTTGAGTGTTTCAGCCAAGACGAATCTACTTATGGCAAATTGAGTGCTAACTACAACGTTTTCAAAGAGATAAACACCTTTGAGTGCGGCACCACCAACATAGATTACTCTGCCGCTTTGTACGGAGAGTTCCAAAAAGTGAGGGATTACAAGGAAACAGATTTCAAAATAGACCCAAGCGGCTTTGAGGTACAAACGGGCAATGATGACACCTACAAAGAAATAAAAATAGACCTTCCTGATAGCTGGGTACGTGGTTTTTTGCAGGTAAGTGCTGCCATGACCTTGCCCGCTACCACTTTTGACTTGCACCCCTTAGATATGTTTAGTATCTGTCAGATTTTGAGGCGATTCAAGGAAAAAGTAAGTCCACGTTCCCTCAAATTTATTCTTGTCCCTAACCAACCTGTAAAGGTGATTTTCGAGCCTTGGAACAAGGAATTGGTCTTTTATCGCTCTATTTTTAAGGGTGAAAAAGCGCAAGAAATTCGCTTGTGGGGCAGACGCAGGTTGCTCACTTTGGAGCGACTGATTCCGATAGCAAAGCGTTTCCGAGTATCACTCATGGGAACGGGTTTGCCTTCATTTTTCATGGCAGATTTGGGCGATATGACCTACACCTTGGGGCTTTCGGGCTGGACGGCAAACGACTGGTCAAGGGCAGGAAATTTTGATTTGATGGCACCAAGAGCAGAGGTGGATAACTTTACCAAAACGCAGATATTCAATGCTTTAAAACAAAATTGGTTAGAAAAACCCGAAGACTTGGCACGCAGATTGGGCATGGACAGTAAAACTGTTTTTTCTGCACTTTCCGCCTATACGCAAGCAGGAAGTGCCATTTACGACCTCAACTTAGGCGTGTATCGTGTGCGCGAACTCTCACGCGAACCTCTGCCCATGGACAAGTTGCGTTTTAGTAGCCCGCAGGAGGAAGCGGCTAATAAACTACTGAAAGAGAGCAAAGTAACCGTAAAAGGGGAACAAGAAGGCAAGCTATTGAAACTAAGAGGCTTGGTAAAAGAAGCTAATAAAACCTATCACACCACGCTTTCCATAGACGCAGACGAGCGCATGATAGAAGCAACTTGCGAGTGTAACTTATTCCAAATGAACAAGTTACGCAAAGTACCTTGCGAACATATCTTGGCAACGAGAATGAGCAATTTATAATTGGTCATATAAGGTATGAAGTATAGATTGTACTTTATTTGCTTGTATTTCATTAGGATAGAATATATTTTCAAAATTTTGCTTTTCATCTCTGGTGATGTTTGTAAGGTACTCGATATCTTCAGAAGAAACCTGTTTTTTACCCATATACCAATTAGGAAATATCTTTTCTTTGATAGTTGTCAAGGACATCAGCATTATATCGCTATGTCTATGGTCTAATTTTATTTTCTCAAATAAAGATAATATTTGGGTATTTTCTCCTTCTATATACCAATACTGAGCGGCATAAGATTTGTTATTCCTTGGCAAGTCTTTCAATAAGTTGAAAGTCAAGCACTTGGCTTAGGTTATTTTTCAATATAATTA
>JALOMS010000621.1 GCA_025455345.1 Thermoflexibacter sp.
AGAGAGTATTGTGGTAGAGGAGCAGCGTTTTAGTATTGATAGCAAGACCAAAAATATGTTTTATATTTTTCTTTTGGGGATGTTTGTGAGTGGTTTGTTAGTGTATTTTGCCAGTCCTCATGTAGATGTGGCACGTTTAGAGTATCAATCACAACGGATAAGTGCGTTAGAAGCTAAATTGAAATATATGGAAGCCAAGAACCCCAAGACAGCAAAGAGTTATGAAGCAGAACGGGAGTAATAGCCCCAATACGAAGGGGAAAGAATTGATTTTTTAGGGCATAAAATAACTTGTGGTTGAAATACAGACAAAAAAGAAATCTATGTTAGAGCATTATCCAAAATTTGAAGCCTATCTAAACCGTTTCAATACTCGTTTAAAAGACATGACGGCAACTCATGTGAAGTATATTCGTAAAATGGGCGAATGGGAAAGACAATTGAGAGCTTCCACCAAAGACATTCTCCATGAGATTCAAGTTGGAGTAAAGCGATTAGAACTCCATGATGAAACCGATAAAATACAGTCACTATTGAATTATGGAGCATTGGGTATTCAATTGGAAAAGGCGGAGCAGACTTTTCACAAGATATTTGAGCAACACATTGATGAAACCAACAAAATATTTGGGGCATTCAGTAGCCATTGGGGTAGTTACATAGAATCCGTAGGGGTTATTCACGTTTTAAATTATTTGCAGAAACACCGAGGCGTACACACCTCGTATCAACAGTTTAATCGTAAAATGGACAAGCAACGGGTAAGCATAGATTTGGTTGCTTTGAGTGCTACTCATTGTTATGTGATAGATGTGAAGAATCAACTAAAGGTGGAGCATCTTGTAAGTTTGGAGAAGAATCTATCGAAATTACGAGCAATCGCTCCCGAGTATCATCATTTGGTGATGCAGCCGATATTAGTATGTTTCCATGCCGACCCAGCAATGGAAAACTATTTACAAGAGCATCAATCTACATGGGTGTTACGTTATCATGGTTTTGATAAGGAGCAACCCAAGAATAGTTTTAGTTGGCTTTACGGAGGATAGTTATTTAAGGTGAGTAGGGATGGTGAATTTTGTGATAAAAATGGCATTATAACGTTACAAATCAGAATAAGTTTGTGTCACGGGTGTCCGCAAATATCCTGTATTCGCCCATTTTAAAAATGCTGTCTTTGAACGCTCAAATTGTTTGTCATTCATTGTACTTTCCCACAAGTAATAGCTTCTTGGTGCAATAAATGGCGGAACTTTGAATGTTTCAAAAGTACGCTTCCCGTTGAATGTGTAAGGCACATCAATCTCAATGTAGTATTTACCTGCATCCTTGATTTTAAAATAGAATTCAAATGAATTTTGTTCGTCAGGATTTGATGTATAAAATGGAGCTTTTTTAAAAGTTATGTCTGTAAAGTACTCAGGCTTGTCTGTCGAGAGGATGATTATTTTATTTGGTTCATGAAAGTCTCCTTCTCCAGCACAAGTTTGACCTGCATTTAAACTATCAATGTTATCTTTATTTGATTTAATTCTTACACGAAAAGTTTGACCAATGTTCACAATTTTCTTTACATTGTTTGAAGTGATGTGAAGCGGCAAGTAAAAACCGTCAAATCCAGAGTCGTAATTGTCTGGTTTGTCATATATCATCGCTGGTGCTTTGGCAAACATTCCATACTGGTTTTCAGAATAGCTTTCTGTTATGGTTAAGGTGTCTAAATTCTTAGCACTCAAAATTGTATCAGGGTATATAAATGGGTATTGGCAGTCGTCGTAAAAAATATTGTCAATTTGAAAAGTTAGAACGTTTTTTGTTGGCTCACCGAGTTCAACTGTTTCAAGTCCAAAGAATTGTTTAAAATTTCTTGGGTAGTCGAAAAACACGCAAGAGAAGAATAATACCATAACAACTAACAATAAAGCTGAAAATGCTAAAATTATTCTTTGTTTTGGTTTATATGTTACTTTTTCAACTGACATAAAGGCATTGAGTTGATAAAAGCAAAAAGTTGCAAGAACTACAACAACGATTGCAAGAATACCAACAATATTATTAATACCAATACTTGTATAAATTTGATATAAAATTGCAACAGAAAGTAATGGAAGTAGAAATTTTCCAATTTTAACCGCCTTCGCAACTCTGAACAATAAATCAAAATTATCACTATTTTTGGTCGTCATGTTATCGTTAATTATGGTCGTCTTTACGAAAGAAATTATAGTTCGATTGTAGAACTGCGATTACCCCCAACGGAAAAGCATTTGTGCAGGGCGGGCTTAATAGCACTATTGCCTCAACAAGCACCTAACCAAATAAATAGCATCAAAGTTCAACCAAGCACCTTAGCTCGCCTTGCACAAATGCTATGTTGTGCGTTTGTCTTTTTTGTTACGCCATTACTGCGACTATCTTTAGTGCTTGTTTCGCCAAAGTAATATCTCCTAAAATTGTTACTTTATCTGTTACTTGTTCAGGTTTCCAACTCTTTGAAAACAATTTCCAAACTGTTTCAGGGTTAATAATTATCTTAGAAGTAGGGTTGAAGTTTTCACTTTTGTCTAAATTCCAGCCTTTGTCTGTTTTTACAATACTCCAAATTCCGCCAATTTCTGTACTGATTTCAATGGAAACTGTTGTTCCATTTTCTGCTGAAATGTTACTAAATGTGTAAGGAAAAGCAAACATAAACGTATCAACAAATGGGTAAAATAATTCCTTTGTCATAATTTCTTGTTTGCCAACTGCGTCCCTAATTTGTTGCTGATGTAAAAATTTTTCTGTGTATTCTCTTGCTATGTGAAACCAATTAGGCGAAGTTTCTTGTCCTGCCCAAGCCACTGAAAAAATAGCATTTTCAAATGGATTAAGTGTTTTTAAATGTTCGGTATATTCTTGTCCTGTAATTTCTAAGAGGTTGATAATTACTTGTGGGCTTAGTCTTTTTGTGGCACTTGTCCAAGATATATTTAATTGATTTAGAAAACTAACAAGGTCTTGATAAGAATGTATATTTTCAGGTCTTTCTCCAAAATAATTATCTCTCGATGTAGATAAGGCTCTTAAATTTCCGTCAAGTAAATGAGAGGCTACATCTTTTACTTTCCAAAGTTTAGCCACAGTTTGGCTGTTCCATTCTTCTGCTGTTAGAGATTTTAAAAGTTCTATCAATTTTCTGTCTAAAACGGAAAATAAATGTAGGGTTTCTATCTTAATTTCACTCGTCATTTTCTATTCGTTTTTTGGAGATAACGCACAACTCGCTAATATGCGAAAGTTTTGTCGTACTTTTTGCATTTAATACAAATTAATAAAATTTAAGATTGATTTACCACAATAAAAGCTCATAGCGAATGGATGATGATTCGTAG
>JALOMS010000622.1 GCA_025455345.1 Thermoflexibacter sp.
TTCTGTTACAGAAGGATGTTTGTGGTCTATTACTCTTACCTTGTATTTTTGGAAACTTGCGTGCCAAGCAAAACTCCCACCTATCAATTGCTTGAACCACGTCCAATTGCGCTCTGTACCCATTATCGCATGAATACCTACCAGACCACCACCAGATTCTATATAACGCCTAAAGGCAAGCCTTTGATTATCTGTGTCAAACACATCATTATTGGTGCTGGTAAATATAAGACAATTGTACTTTTGGAGGTTTTCGTCAGAAAAAACTGTGGGGTTATCAGATACATCTACTTTAAATCCAAGACTTTGCTGCGAAAGGGATATTGTCATGGACAAATCCTTTGCCGTTTTTGGTATAAACTAAGACATGAACCTTTCGCCATTTGATGGGCTTTTCAGTTTGGGCAAAAATACTGCCTGTGAGTAATAGAAAGTAAACAAATGCTTTCAATGTTTTCATAAAAATAGAGTATTGAAAATTGGTGTAAAAAGTAAGTTTATTAAATCTAAATCCAAGAATTTTAATCTAATCAAAACTAATCAATTTACGAATAAACTTTTACATGGTTTTACGTATAATTGGATTGGTTTGAGAGATAAAAGTATTCATTTATAAAATAAAGATGGATTAAGTATTGTAAAAAGCGATACAATTTGTTACTTTGTAAGTTTGTATAATAAGCTATTAGTTTGCAAATTAAGTGTACCAGTTAAAACAATGTTGCAACATTACTCTTTAGCTTATTCAAGTGCCTGATAATGAGTAAAAAAATTAAAACATATTTTACAATAAAATTCATACTTACATAAAATGACTTGGTAATTACAACATCCACTTTAAAATATAGGGTTAAACAATGATGAAAATTTTATTGGCAGAAGACGAGCATAAGATTGCATCTTTTGTGAAACAAGGTTTAGAAGAAAGTGCATACGAAGTAGATTGGGTCAAAGATGGTAAGGAAGCTATCAAGAGGGGATTGGACTATGAATATGATATTATTATTTTAGATGTAATGCTCCCACAGATAGATGGCTTTCAAGTGTGCAAGAGGATACGCGTGAAAAATTCTCATATCCCTATTCTTATGCTGACGGCATTGGACAGTACGGAAGACAAAATCAAGGGTTTAGACGCTGGAGCTGACGATTACTTACCAAAACCTTTTGATTTTGAGGAGTTACTTGCTCGTTTGAGGGCTTTGACGCGTAGAAGTCATGTACAGAATCCTGAGCGAGCCGCCGCCGAAGATGTTATTAGTATAGCTGATTTGGTATGTAATCTCTCTCGCAAGGAGGTAAAGAGGAATGGCAAAGAAATCAAACTTACGGCGAGGGAGTTCGAGCTTTTGGTTTTCTTTATCAAGAACAAAAATAAGATATTAGACCGAGCCAAAATAGCCGAACAGGTATGGGATATTAATTTTGACACGGGGACTAACATTGTAGATGTATATGTCAATTACTTGAGGAATAAAATAGATAAGGATTTTGAGAAAAAATTGATACATACACGCATTGGGTTGGGCTATATCATGACTACCAACGACAAAGAAGAATAACTACTATGCCGCTACTAATTTTTTAGGATAAAGTGCGGGAAACACATCTTCCTTGCTCTTTAAAACTTGGAAAATAGCATTCAACTTCGTAATAATCAATACTTTACTTACAGATTGAGATGGGTTGATGAGTACCACTTCCCCTCCTGTATTGCGATACATGGTAAGGATTCTGATGAGAATAGTCAGTCCTGTACTATTCATATAATTAACTTTGGAAATATCTATCGCACAGCGCGTGATATGATTGTCTAACATTTGCTCTTCGGCAAAATTTAGCAATTTTTGGTCTTCTGGCAACCCTAAGAGGTCTCCTTCTACATTGATAAATAGAACATCATGATTTATTTCATATCGGAAAATCATACATCATTGAGCGTAAAAGTGACTAAAGTATAATTTATTAAGTAAAAAATTTTATATCATATCATGTTAGTTCAGCCCTTTTTTGTCTTTCTCTGGACAATTTTCGTCCTCACAAGTGCCGTATAGGACTAAAGAATGATGACTAATCTTAAATTTTAATAGCTCACCTACCATATTTTGAATATGTTGAATCCTTGGGTCGCAAAACTCCATAATTTTGCTACATTCCGAACAAATCAAGTGGTCATGTTGCTTATAGCCGTATGCTTTTTCGTAACGAGCCATATTCTCCCCAAAGGTGTGCTTAGTAACTAAGTTACAATCTACCAACAAATCTAAAGTATTATATACAGTAGCACGACTGACCTGATAGTTCTTGTTTTTCATGCTAATATACAAAGACTCTACATCAAAATGTCCTCCACGTATATAAATTTCCTCTAAAATTGCAAAACGTTCTGGGGTTTTTCGCAATTCTTTTTCCTCTAAATATGCTGTAAATATTTTTTTTACAGTTTCATATTTTTCTCTATCCATTTTCTCTCTTTCTGCTTTTTCTTTTTCAGACGATGAGGATTTATCTATCGAATATTTTTCTGTAAACTGCATTAGATTTCTTATCTTACTATTTTACAAAGGTAAGAAAATTTGATTAATAATACCTTTCTTAAAAATAAGTTTTCTGTTTTGGCTTTTTGACTAAAAAATAACATATTTGCATAAAGACATAATTAAAGCACGATGTTGAAGCTAAAAGACATAGTTGAATTGGGAATCAGACCCGACCACAGTAGTTATCTCAAAAGAAAGATAAAACTAAGTAATCAGATTAGTTTTATTTTTGTGAGTTACCTATTTATTCTCAATATCATATTTTTAGCATTGAATCTAACTAATTATCTTTATCTGGGCGTAATAGTGGGCTTGTTATACGTAATTCCTTTGGTGCTAAGCTATTTTAACTCTCCGCGCGTAGGTCGTTTTATTATTTCTATTCTCCCTTCTATTGGTATTTTATCTTCTCATGCGGCTATTCTTGGCAATGAGGAAGAACCCGTAACTTCTATACTCATTTTACAGTTCTCTGTGATTGTGATGCCTTGGATTCTTTTTAATGTTAGAGAAAAAATAGCCCTACCTGCTTCTTTAATGATTACAAGTGCTATGTTTTTTTTATTCCCTGTGGTTAATCCATTATTAGATTTCAATTTTGATAGTGCGGTAATTAGAGAACCTTTTTTTGATGTTTTTATCAAACTTTCCTCATGTATTATTTTGTTTATTATTTTGTATATTTTACAACAAGATTCTATGGAAAGTGAGCAAAACAATCTATTGCTTATCAAGGAAATGAAAGAACAGCAAAATTTGTTGCACGCCAATGAATACAAGCTCAATGAATATATCAAAGAAATAGAAAAAGCAAAAGAAGAAGATAAAATTAGGCAATGGCGCGCTGATGGCATTGCAAGGTTTAATGAAATGATTAGACGCAATAATCAAGATACCCAAAAGCTGTATGATGAGATTATTGCAGAAATGGTCAAACATAATGGGGCAAATCAAGGTGGTTTATTTATCTTAAATGAATCAGGAGAAGACGAGCCTTTTTTAGAGATGTCTG
>JALOMS010000623.1 GCA_025455345.1 Thermoflexibacter sp.
GAATTGGTAACTGTCCTGTTCCTATGGTAACATCTGACTCTACGGGTGCAGAACCTGTAAGCAACCCAATAGGCTCATTAATTTTCATGTCTTTTAAATGAAAATAGAGAAAGCGATTGGGGTATTTACGCAATAGTAAGACAGGGTCTTGTCCTCCATGAAACGCCCAATAAATGTCCATTTCATAGTTACAGAAAGAAGGATTAGTTTTTTGTACCATCAGGTCAAATAATGTTCCTTCTGGAGAAGGCACAAATTCATACCCATGAATGTGATAAAAAAATGAGATACCTTCCTTCTTTAATGCTTCTCCTGCGGTATTGAATACTTGGATAGCTTTTTCTGCGTCCTCTCTCGTAAAATCCGTACCTTTGTGGGGTATCCAAGCACAGCCTACTTCTGTAACTCCCATCAGTCTAGCATTTTTAATAATTGTTTTTACATCATCTCTGAATTGGTCATAGCCGAACAAGAAACCCCTACATTTTAGCCCTGCTTTTTTTACTTCTGCAATAAACTGTTCGGGGCTTCGGTCGTGCAAGCTATATCCTTCTACGTAATTTACCCCCCATGATTTGACCATTTTAAGTATTTCTGGAAGGTTATCTTTGGTGATTTGGTTTCTAAGGCTATACAGTTGTATTCCAAGAGTTTGTGATACATAATCCCCCACGATGGGTTTAGGTTTACCTGTGTCGTTTTGTAACCAAATATCTAAGCGAGGCACCTCCCAATTATAAGGTTTGTTGAATATGTCTATGTCCCCATCTCCATCTAAATCAGCCACTTTTGCTTCGTGAAAACCCATGCCTTTTTGGAAAATACTTGTCTTAAAATTGCCCATGCCATCACCATAAAAAATGAATGCTTCTGCATTAGGATTGTCGGGTTTGCTCTCTTTTTCTGACCATTTTGCCATCTCTGCCACAAAAATATCCAAATTCCCATCACCATTAATGTCTGCTAAGTCCAAAGAATGTCCATGTATAATGATTCTTTCTACTAATTTAGTCCCCTTCCAGTTAGCACTTTCCAAAGGATTACCAGTACATTCATAGATTTTTAATTCTCCCTTCCCATCTCCCGGAGATACAACTACTTGCGGATATCTCCCTGCTTTGAATTTGCCCACAGTGACCCTGCCCCCTATATCTGCAATTTGGATAGCTTTGAAAGTATTATTTCCTTGGTATTTGAACCAATAATTGCCTGCCAATAAATCAATGATGCCATCATTATCTATGTCTGCTTTGGCTAAACCTTCAGGATACCATGCGTCTTGATTGCCAGCTTCTCCTGAGAAAATAGGGGTAAACTGCCACTCTTCCTGATTTTTAACATTTTCAGGTATATCTGCTATCAAAAGTTTTTTTTCTCCTTGATTCCAAAATACCAATTGGGACTTGCCTATTCCTTTGAAATCTCCAAAGATTTGGTCATGGTGTTGGTTTTTTCCACTTTTTTTAATCATATACCTTTTCCATGTAGTTTCTGCTTGATAATTAGGATAAGGATTTTCCCACCACCATACTTGATTACTCTGCCAATCTCCCCCGAATACTAAATCTTTATCTCCGTCATTATCAATATCATAAAAAGCTCCGCCTGCCTCTATGGTGAGTAATTCTTTCTCAATAATGTGTTTTTTCCAGCCCTTTTTACTGCGTTGATACCAAACTACAACGGGAGCGGTTTGACGACAAGCAACGACGAAATCATTTGTCCCATCATTGTCAATGTCCAAAATCAAAGAAGCGGTCTGTTGGGTACTTGTCCAAGGTTTAGGAATTTTATTGTTAGCGGTAGAATAATGCTTCCAAGTTTGTGAGAAAGAAGCATTTATAACAAAAAAGCAAGCACTTACGAACAAAATAGATTTTATAAGGTTTTTCATCTTCATTGGTGATTTATTTCATTTTAAGGCTAAAATAAAGATAAAATATTACAAAATTGATATAAAAATTGTATTTTTATAGGATTGATTTTTTGTTACTTATCAATTTTTGATTACTTTCACAAACCCAACGTGTAATCAACCATTTTAATTATGAACTTTAGAATAGCTCGATTTACCCTTATTGCTTTATTGTGTTTATTTTTTGTCAAGCCATCGTTTGCCCAAATAATCAAAAAACAAGGCTTTACAATACAATTAGGAGTTTTTAGATTTCCTGACAAAAGCAGATTTGTCAGTTTATCAGACTTAGGAGAAGTTTATACAGAAGAACTACCAAACCAACTTACGCGCATTAGGCTTGGTCGTTATGAAACACGTAAACAAGCAGATAGCATTTTGAAAATAGTTCACCAAAGAGAATACACTCGCTCTATCGTCGTACCTACGGAATTTGTAGTGCCTGTCCAACAAGTCCCTCCTGTGAATGTAAAAACAAACCCTATCCCTAATGACCCCAATAAACCTCAAAAAGGGGGAAGATTAGACCGACCGCCCATGGCACGACCCGCCGCTTATTCTATCCAAATAGGCGCAAATGATAAAAAAATCGGACTCATTGATATCTCCACCTTAGACCAAATAGGTAGGGTTTATGAAGTAGAGCAAGACTCTATGAAAAAAGTATTGGTAGGTATGTTTAATGACAAGGACTCCGCAGAAGCCCAACTCAAAATGGTGAGAAGTATGGGATACAAGGACGCATTTTTGGTCGAAACTGATGTTCAAGATGTGCTGATTACCCTGCCAAGTAGCCCTCTCAACAAAGACTTAACGCAAACTTATCGCCCAATTCGCAACTTTGAAACGGCAAGTTTTTATAAAAGAATGGAAGGAACGCTCAATAATATTTTTCCTGTTATTGTACACGCTTATTTTTCAAGTGCCTCTATTACAGGATTTTATGACGACCCTAAAAGCAAAATGCGGAAAAAATTTGTTTATTACGGTTATCGTGCGGGAACAAATAGCTTACCAGAAACACAATTTTCCTCAGAAAATGGCTTGGTAGTAAAGGCTTCTGCAAGCCCTAAAAGTGAATCTATCAAACTCTCATTTACAGTCAAAGATATAGAAACCAATGAAACACTAAACTTTTCACTCCGAGAGATTTATCCAACAGGGAGTGTACAATTTGATATTATTAGTATTTATAAGAAAAAGAGCCAACAAGGAACAAACGGAGAACTTGGCGCGGACTTATACTTAGAATATCCAACCATTATCGGGGTGGGGTCTAAAATCGTAGAAAGTAAAATCAATACCGTTGCCAGCCAACTCTCCAATGAAGTGGAAGGAGAAACAATGATGAGCAAAGTAGATGTGCAACTCAAAGATGGTATAGAAAAAGTATTAAGCTACTATCCACAATATCGTTGGTTATCACAGACTTATGAAACCAAAGT
>JALOMS010000624.1 GCA_025455345.1 Thermoflexibacter sp.
ATCTTAACAGTAGTATTAACTATAGGAATCTTATTTTTATATTCCTTCTGTGGTGATAAACTGCCTATCGAGGGAGGATTTTCGGGTATAGTAGAAAACTCATCAGGTAAAGGGGTTTCTGATGCGTTAATAACACTTTATAATACGCAAAACGGAAGTAAGCAGTCCGATAAAAGTGGTAAGGATGGGAGGTTTTCTTTTCCTAATATCATCATAGGAGAATATGACTTACAAATACAAGCAGCTTGTTATCATGATACTACCCAAAAAATAAATATAGCTTCTGGAAAAACAGATAGGTTAACAATTCCACTAAGGTCTATAAAAGCGAAGTTAAAAGTAAATAAAAATGAAAATGAAAAAATAATAATAAATTGTAAAAAGAATGAAGTTTGTCCTCCTTTAGAGATTGAAGCCGACGGGTGCTTGACTTGGAGAACTATTAATAAAACTTCGTGGCTTAAATTTGACTTTAATAAAAAGGAAGATGAAAATCATAGTGGTGTACTAAAACAAGGCGATGCAACTAAACACACACTTACACCCATACTAAATAAAATTGCTTTGCGTAGTGGTATATTTTCAACTGCTTTTGTCGTTACCTCTAATGGTGGCGGAGAATGGGTTGAATTATTTATAGATTTTAGTGATGAAAATATGCCACTTTTAGATGTCTCAAGCACTTATTTGAACAGAAAAAGCGGGGAAAGTATTCCTCTTACAATAACCAATAAAGGACAAGGCACATTGAATAGTAGAATAACAGAGAAACCAGCATGGGTAACTATAAACAATAGAAGAGATAAACCCTTGGATATACAATCATTAGGAAGTGGAAATAGAACAAGTTTGGAAATTAAGATTGATAACATGTCGATGGCTAATTTTGGGCATATTAAGATAGAATCTAACGGAGGCATTGCTCTTATTTGGATTATCATAGGACAAATTACACCTGATATAATTGACAATTATCCTCTTCCCGTTTCTGGTATTGATGAAGATTTTGTAAAGATAGAAGGCGGTAGATTTAAGATAGGTGCATTTTGTTGTGATATGAATGACTGTCCTTACAAGACAGAAGATAAAGATGATGACAAAAGCGAGTGTGCATATTATACAAAAGCCCCTATGAGGAGTAGAGATAGGGAGATAAAAACATTTTCTATAAGCAAGTATGAGGTTTCCTTGCAGGAATTTAAAACATTTGTAGAAGCGGCAAACTATAAAGTAGAGGGCTCTCAATGGGACAGAGGACTCTTGAATCATCCAGTGATAAATATCAGTTGGAATGATGCAAATGCATATTGTGATTGGCTTTCAAAAAAAACAGGAAAGAAATATCGCTTGCCAACAGAGGCAGAATGGGAATATGCCGCCCGCGAAGGAGGTAAAGAAGTGCTTTTTGGCAATGGAAAAGATAAGGCAAAAATAGAAGAAATGAATTTTCAGGCAGATTCTGTTGATGCTACAATTCAAAATTTATCAGTAAAAAGCAACCCTCGCAACAGTACAGTCGCTATTGATGACCTTGATGCTAATAGTTTGGGATTATATAATATGAGTGGGAATGTTTGGGAATGGTGTAATAGAGATGATTTGACTACTAATCATGTTACAATGCCCAGACGTGGAGGAGCATTTACTAGTCCTCCTTATGATTGTAGAACTACACGAAGACAATCACGCAATAAAGCAGGAAACGAAACCAAAGGCACAGGGTTTCGCATAGTGAGAGTGGAATAAATTTTCACTTAGCTTTTTTTATCATTCAATATTCCTTAGCCCAAAAAGCAATAGGGCTTTAAATGACTGAATAAGTGCTATCTAATAAGAATCAATAGCGAAAGATAGCCATTTCTCTTTCTCCAAACAAAAATAATCGCTGTTTTTGGCAAATTACCTTTTTTGCTTTGGTTTTCCATGCTTGGGGGAGAGTCATGGTTCTTTCTGATAGATTGTATAAGTGCAGAAAACGGACTGTGCCATCTTCCAAAAAATAGATTTCTTCGTCTAAAAAACTAAAAAAATCAATGCTTTTCTTGAGAGGTATTTTCTGCTTAAAATTCCCCAAATTGTCAAATATCAAAATGCCTGTGGTCTTATCATTCAAAAAAAGCTGGTTTTGGTATTCGCATAGGTAATTTATATCATAATCTTTTTCTACAAATAACAAATCTAAGGGTGTTTTTAATGAAATGATATTCAAGTTTTTATCAAATTTCTTAAGGCTGAAGTTCACATCGTCTAAGAGCCAAAGCTGATTGTCTGCTGACAAGGTAGCCAATCTTACAAAGCCTATATTATCATTCTCAAACTTGTAATGTTCTATGGGGGTCAAGAAACGGTTGAGCAAGGTAAAGGATTGTAAATCTCTATAAAACACCAATAACCTTACCGTACTTCTCGCCTCAAAAAGGCTTACTTCTGCAATCATTGATGGTGAATACACTACAACTTCTCTGCCCAAAGAGTCCAATTGATGGATAGTCCCTTCCTGCTCGACTACATAGACATTGCCATACCTGTCTTGGGAAACTTGAGTGATGTAATTAAGGTTTTGGTTTTTAAGTAGTTGGAAATCTTGGGCATAGCCAATTTGAATATGAAATGCCAAGATTCCCAAAAATATACTAAGTTTCATACTTGTGCTTTATTTCCTATTCCGTATTTCAAAAATTTCACCAAAAATATTACCTTTATCTGTTTTCTGTTTGGAATTTTATTTCTTCTGTGGTTTCATTCCCCAACTTGTCAATGGTTCTGATTTTGAGAATATTGAGCCTACCTACTGGAAAGTTTGTAATTGGAGCAGTATAGAGTTTTTCTGGTTCATTATTGAGTTTGTAATATATTTTTTCGTAGCCTACTTGCCCGTCGGTAGCCGCTAAAAAGATAGATACGTGTTTTGGATAAACATTTATCATACCACTGCTATTGGCATTGGAAGGAGATGCCGCACTGAGTACGCGCTGTTCTGTCGGTCTAATGCTAAAATGAGCAAATACTTGAGGACCAGACTTATCCACTACAAAATAAAACTTTTGTCTATTGCGATTATTGACATTGTCATAGGCAAAAAAGATGATTTCGTGTATTCCTTCTCTACTTACGGTAAAAGGACTACCTACATAGTCTATTTCATTGTTGTTGTCTTGACCTTCTAAGTTATAAGTAACTTGTTGGACTCCAGATTCCAAATCAGTAGCCGAGAGATGAATTTTGGTTCGGTCATTGATATAGAGCGTATCTCTCATGCGAAACGCATTGCCAATAAAGTTAAAGCCCAATTTGGGACCAGTCAAATCCATATACATAGATGTTACATCTCTTTCAAACCTCCCACTTCCCTT
>JALOMS010000625.1 GCA_025455345.1 Thermoflexibacter sp.
AACGACCGCGACCAATTTTTATACCCCCAAGAAGGCTGGCAACAAGATACAGCATTTCAGAATGACTGCTTGGCGTTTACCCTGTTTCACGGACAAAACCGAATTTCAGTCAAAGATGGAATCAATCATTGGATTCCATTCACCGAAAAAGAAGTAGATGCCCAAGAGAAGTTTCAGAGTAATTTTATGACTGATTTCATCAAAGGCAAGTTGAAAGCTGTGGGCAACGGCAATTTATTAGAAACTGAGAAGGTAAGAACTACTCCCTTATCTTTTTCCCCAGAAGCTATTGCCGTCTTTGATGCGGGGCGTGAGTTGTGGAAATATTACCATGCCACCATCAAAAATATTCCTGCATGGACAGGCACACAAGCAAGCGTAAATGCCTCCTTATATGACATCAGAGCATTTTTTCAGGGTAGAAACGAGCAGGGCAAAATGAACAACAAAAGTGAAGATGAAACTTATAATGAACTACTTGATAATTTGAGAGATGCACTAAAAGTTCTTGCCCAAAAGATAGAACCGAAGGTGTATGAATATGGGTTTCTGAAGAGGTAGTAAACAAAATAAACAATGAAATACGGGAATATCAGAGAAGAAGAACTCAAAAACAAGCTGGCACAGGATTATTTTAATCATAGCTACGCTCGGATAAAACTTCCACAGCATCACTTACCAATACTACTTTTATTTGTGTCATAGTTGTATTATTTTTGTCTTGAAATTTGTCTCTTTTACATGAAAATTTTACAGCAACTTCTTTTTTGTTCTTTTCTCATTTCTTTGAACATATCTTTATATTTTATATCTTTGACCTTATTGTGCTAATTTTAGACAAATGCATCTAATCACAAGGAAACATGGATAAAATTGTAAAGCAATGGACATCAGGCATTACCGAATTACAATGGAAAGATGAGTTAGAAAAATCATCAGAGAGATACCATGTCTTGGTGTGTTGGTTGGCTATTATTTTTGACCCTATTTTTGGTATTACCGATTATTTGAATATCCCCAATCATTGGCAACATATTTTAATGATTCGCTGTACAGTTTCTTTGCTTTCCTTGATTCCTCTTTTGCTTCGCAAGAAATACCGTATCCCTACCTACATCATTGTTTTTGTTCCTTTTTTACTTATTTCCTTGCAAAATGCCTATACGTATAGCCTGATAGGTCTTAAAGATTTTACAGGTCATACACTCAATTACTTAGCTCTTTTTATCGGTGCGGGAATGTTTATTCTATGGAAGTGGCAGTATTCGGCAACGGTTGTGCTTATTTCTGCGATTGCGTGTATTTTCTTTTTTGAGCAAAATCACGCCATTGGACTACAAGAAATCCTAATCAATGGCGGCTTTCTGTTGATTGTAGTTGCTTTTTTTATGATTCTCTTGATACAAACTCGCTACTCTCTGACCGTCAAAGAGATAAAATCACGATTGGCACTTGCCGCCGCCAATCAAGAGCTTTTAGAACAAAAACAAATCATAGAATGGAAAAATAAAGACATTACGGACAGCATACGCTATGCAAGACGCATTCAAGAATCTATTTTACCCGCACAAATCATCATCAAAAAAGAGTTGAATTGCTTTATTTTGTACAAACCCAAAGACATTGTGAGTGGTGATTTCTACTGGTTTTCTGTCAAAGAAGACCTTGTAATCATAGCCGCAGTAGATTGTACTGGGCATGGTGTCCCCGGCGCATTCATGTCCGTATTGGGCAATTCTATTTTGAATCAAATCGTCAATGAAAATGATGTAGTGAATCCAAGCGAAATCCTAAGCCAGTTAGACAGGAAAGTGCGTAGCGCGCTCGACCAAGGTGATGGAAGCTCTCAAGACGGTATGGATATCGCCCTATGCGTCATAGACAAAGTAAACCAGAAAATGGGCTATGCGGGCGCAAAAAGACCACTGTATATGATTAGAAATAAGGAAATTAACGAAATCAAAGTCAATAAAATTGCTATTGGTGGGCATGGAGACGAGCATCCTCGTTTCGAAAGTGTTGTTTTACAAATGCAACCCAACGACCTTATTTACTTGACTTCTGACGGTTATGCTGACCAGTTTGGTGGCAAGGACAAAACAAAATACATGACCAAAAATTTTAAGAAATTTCTACTTACCATCCATCACTTAGATTTGTCCGAACAAGCCAAAAGCTTAGATACAGAAATAGAATTTTGGAAAGGAGAAGAAAAACAAACCGACGATATTTTGGTAATTGGCGCGAAGTTTTAAGCATATTACCTTAGATATTAAATTTTTGATTATCAATATTTTAGCTTAATAAAAATAAACCTATCAGTGTTTAATACAACTGATGGGTTTATTCATTTAAAGAAAATTAACATTTTAAAATTGAAAATTCCTAATGAATTAGTTGTAAAACTAAAAAATTAGTATTAAGTTTGTAACACCAATTACTAATTAAAAATTACCAATTAGTAATTATTCATTAGTCTTTAAAAAATTAAAAAAATGCAACTTACAAAAGCAGAAGAACAAATCATGCAAGTGCTATGGGAAATAGAAAAGGGGTTTGTCAAAGACATCATAGAAAAACTGCCCGAACCCAAACCCGCCTATAACACCATTGCTACTTTTATGAAAATCTTGGAGGAAAAAGGGTTTGTGAACCATAAAACGTATGGAAAAACCTTTGAGTATTTCCCTTTGATTTCAAAGAACGAATACAGCAACTCTTTCTTAAAAAACTTTTTAGGAGGGTATTTTGGTGGTTCATTCGAGAAGATGGTTTCTTTCTTTGTCAAACAGAACGACATGGATTTGAAAGATATAGAAGAACTGATGAAACACGTAAAGAAAGATATTGAATAAATTTTATAGTTAAATAGTTTGATAGCTAAATATTTGAAAAACAAATAACTATGAAACTATTGAACTATCTAACTATTGTCAATTATTGTATTCCTAATTCCAGATTTCTAACGGTTCGCCGTAGCGATTCATAGATTCCAGATTCGATATGACCTACTTCCTTTTCCATACTTTTTGCTTGGGTGCGTTTTGGGCGTTTTACCAAGTTTTCCTCAAAAGAGATACTTTCTTTGAAAGGAACAGATATTATCTTTTATTGTCTTGCTTATTGACTTGTTTGATTCCTTTGGCAGAAGTATCTGTAAGTGAAATAGTTAATTGGGAAGAAATGCCCTTACAAATACAAGAAAGCTATGCAGAATTGAACAAAGCTAAAATTATAAAACAGGAAGAAAATCTATCAAACGATTTCTCTTCAGTCAAAGTTTCAAGTGGAAAATCCTTGATATTCACTAACATTACTTATCAAGAAATCATCAAATTAATTT
>JALOMS010000626.1 GCA_025455345.1 Thermoflexibacter sp.
ATGTTGTTTGACAAAACCATTGAATCCAGAAGCTCTTAGTTGGGGAATAGTGGCTGATACAGTTTCGCTTGACCCTTCCCCTACTAATATGCGATAAATCCGCTTATCTCCCGCCCACCCTGTCTGTATAAAAACATCTTTAAAACCTTTTTCATAAACCACTTTTGCTTTTTCTAAAGCCTTGTCTAAAATGCTGTAAGAGGCGATTTGTACGCCGAATCCATCGGGATATTTGATAGTACCCCAAATGCTATAAGTATTTACTCCTGCAAATTTTTCTTCATTACTTTTTGCCTTGACCTTCTGTTGGGGCTTATCTATCACTCCCCCTTTGTTAGGTTTGTCTTTGGGCTGTTTATCATTTTGAGGAGTAACTTGTTCTTCTTGTTTTTGTGTATTTCCTTCTGTTTTTGGTCTTTCTTGCGGTTGGGGAGTCTGTTTATTTTTATTAAACACCTTATCTAATAATCTACCTACTTTCGTTTTCTTTTTAGTAGATTTTTGTTTGTTCTTTTCCTTCTCTTTGGTTTTTTCCAATACCACTTTTTCACTTTCTTTTTCTTTTTTATCTACAAAAACAGGAAATTCCTCTTTTTCAATTACTTCCGTCTTTACAGGAATAACCCCATCTCGTATCATGTCCAATTTCTGAGCCGCAGATTTGGACAGGTCTATGATACGCCCACCAGAGTAAGGTCCTCTATCATTGATTCTTACGATTATTGATTTATCATTTTTTAGATTTGTTACTTTGATTTTCGTATTAAAACGAATACGCGGGTGAGCGGCTGTCATCTCATACATATCATAGAATTCTCCGCTTGCAGTCTTTCTACCATGAAACTTGTCTGCATAAAACGAGGCATTGCCCTCTTGTTGATAACCAACTCGGTTGTATGGCTGGTCAAGGTCGTCTGCACTTACAAGAGAAATAGAAAGGAGTAAAAATATTAGGCTTTGTTTTCTTATCATTTGTCAAGATTTTAACAATCATAAATCAAATATAACTACTTAATTTTTATACTTTTACAAAATCTCTCGAAATGGTATGCTGATGTCATAGATTCCGACACGGGCAACCTGCTCATCTATTATTGGGCAGACCTACATTGGAAAGGAATAAACCTCTGTTTTTCTAATTTACTTCAATTTTTGAGATTAGAAAAACTATCTTCTTCGGCGAGCTTTATTCGGTCAAAACCTCCTGATTTACAGGATAATATCTTAGCCATAGAGAATAATAAACTCAAAGGCATCTGGACAAAGCAAATGCCAAATATTTCAGAAATACTCTTAGAAAATGAGCAAGGTTATATACTTTGGGAGTGTTTTATACCTCTTGCTTATGTCCAATTGGATATTCGTAAAAATGTGTCCAGCTATACAGGAAATGGATATGTAGAAAAACTTACTCTTTCTGTCAAACCGTGGGAAATGCCTATTAAAGTTTTGCATTGGGGGAGGTTTTTAACAGAAAATCAATCCATTATCTGGATTCGATGGGAAGGAGAAGAAACAAGGAATTTAGTATTTTACAATGGAATCAAACAAGAGAATCCACAAATTGACGAGCAGAGAATCTTTTTTGGAAACTTTTGTTTGGATTTATCCGAAAAATATATCCTGCGTAACGGCTCTCTCATTAGCACTATTTTCAGAAGATTTGCTTGGCTAAAGAAGATATTTCCCTCAAAAATACTCCATTTGCAAGAATGTAAATGGCAGAGTAAGGGAGTCCTGACCCAAGATGGTCAAAAAATAAACGAAAACTGGGCTATACACGAAAAAGTAGAATGGCTATGAGCCAAAGATTATTACCAATCTTCCATTTTTGCTTGTACTTTTGCCATTTCTGCATCAAATATTTTTTTAAAGAAGGCAAATTCTTCCTTAGAGGCAATTTCTTCTAATCGCATAATTGCATCCTCTGCAAAAGAGATATACTTCATTTCTAAGCACTGTAAAATATACATTTCATAAAGTGCCGTTGGATAGGAGTGATAATCCTCATAAAGTTCCAAATTTTCGACCAGAACATTGTATGCTTGTTGGCTTTGCTTGCGTTTGTTGTAATGCACTGCCAATTCCATAGGAACTTCCGAATTCAAAGGCAATTGGCGCATAGCTTTCTTGAACAACCTTTCTGCATTAAGACTATCTCCTTTGTTGTCCAAATACACCGCATTAAAAAACGCATGATAACCCTGACGAGATTTTGTAGGCTTAAAATTACTAATCAAGTTGCCTATCTCATTGTATTTCTTTAGCTTATAGAGTAATTTCAAATCAGTAAAAATCAGTTCTTGTTGTACTTCAGGAGCTATTCCCGCTACTCCTGTCAGAGAGTTGCGTATAGATTCGGCAAAAGAAGGATTATTAATACTAAGATAGTAATGAATCCTGTCAATAGCGGCAAGTAGCTGATAATTAGGTTCTTTCATTGATTTTACTATTTCACTAAAAGACTGCTCACTGATATAAAAACGATTATAATGTACAAATCTATACTTATTAATATCGTCTAAGCCATTGATGTCCAAATCTTTAAGATTATTAGTTTCTATCAAATTCAGCATATCCCTTGCTATTAGGCGGTGCGTACTATCAGCTTTGCTATCATTAACAATAGTGTTCCAAATTTCAATTGCCTTATTGCGTTCTTGAGCAACTTCTGAGAGTGCAATCGCATAATTCAATCTTGCCTGTTTATCATCTAATCTGGCGGCAGAGGCTAAGTAAGGTATCGCCTTGTCATAGTGTTCTTGTTCTATCATCATAATACCCGCCAAATTTCCATAAAAATAACTGACATCTTTCAAAGAGCGGTATAAATTATCCAAGTTTTGATAGGCGGCAAGATTATCTCCTGTATATCTATTCCTAAGAATATCAATCAAATCCAAGTAAATCATTACTTCTCCGTTGGTACTTACATTTCTATATTTTCTTAGTTTTGTCCAAATCAAACTGTCTTCATTACCTATTTGATTTAGCGCATAATTATAGAAATAACACAAATTCCCACCAAAGATAGTCGAGTCAGGTAGATATGCTACGTTCAAAGCCTTATTGGTTTTTAAGCGATTTGCGTTATAAAGTACCAATTCGTTATTATCTGTATGCAAATCATCTTTCAACTTCAACATAACTTTGAGAGAGTCTGGAGACATTAATAAACTGTTTTTCAACAAAGTAGCATAAATATTTGCGGCGGCAACCCCTTCTTCTTTCAAAAGCGGACGCGCCCGCTCGAAGTGATAAAAGGCAGAATCCCACAAATTATTGGTATTGGTAAAAAGTAGCCCTAATTTGAGGTGAAGTTCTCCGCTCTTAGGATATCTTTGTAAGCCTTCTTGAAGTTTGAAAATAGCATCTAATAACCTATTATTGTCCATTAATAAATCAGCTAATTGTGAATAAGCAAAAGGTGCCATTTCTTTGTAAACAGCTTTATTGAATGCCAAATAAGCATTTTCAGGATTGCCTGTCAATATATACAAACTGCCTAAAGCATAATTGGCTTTCGAACTTTGGTAGTCGTACCCAATAGAAGTTTTGTAATACTGCTCACTCAAAAACAAATCATTAGAAGCACGATAAGTATCCGCTACCCCACTATAATATCCTGCAAAAGACTGATTGTAAATGAAATAACTGGAGCGAGAAAGCATAAAAAATATTAAAACGCCTCCTAATACATATATCCAAATAAAATCCAACCTTCTTGGTTCGTAAATTACCTTATATACCTTTTGATTCGCTTGGATATAAGGTAAAAAATTGGTTAATGAATATAAGAAAAATCCTATTCCCAGAGCCAAGTGAGTATATAAAATAACATCATGAAATACTTCTTTCAAGGAGTCATTTGCTGTTGCAAAAGTATAACTGATTACAGCCAAGCTAATCATTGCCAATGATAAATAAAAAAGTGCGCCTACAGGAGCAAAACTCATAATGCCTTTGTAATGAGTCTCTCGGCGTTTAAATCCCCAAATGCTTAGAAATATGGTAACCCCCCAAAGTACAAAAGCATTGATATACAATATTCCCCAATTGACTGCCCCAATGCTCACCATATAAGCATAAAGCAAATTTAATAAATAAATAGAAGTAAGTATGATGTAATGTCTTGCTGTATTTTTACTTGCTGAACTTGCCGCATCTGTAACCAAATAAAGCATACTATTAACGATTTCATGGGCATT
>JALOMS010000627.1 GCA_025455345.1 Thermoflexibacter sp.
TGCTATTTATTTGTTTATTTGTGTTTTTTTTATACTTGTCAAATTTAATTATTGAGCATTATCAATTACTACACCAATTAAAAATAATGATAGTTAAGTAGTTGATTATCAGCACTTTAAAATTATGTAGGGAGATTAGCATAGTGGAGGTGCAGACCAAGCGGAAATAAACGCAAGTTTTTAATCAATAAACGCAAGGGTTGCGTTTACACAAATGTTAGCGGTCAGCTTAAAAGACAACACAACAGACAAAACAAATGACATTTTTATATACAGCTCGGGGAACACACGACAAGATATGTGACGAAGACGGAATGTCTTGGAACAAATACATTGAATGGTCTAAATTGACACATTTGACAGAACTTGTTTCGCTTGACGGAATGCTAAATGAAATTTTAGTTGAACCTGACTATGACAATGCTGACGATTGGGATTGTATTCACATTGTCGAACAGTATCAAACTGGTTTCTTTACGACACTTGAGTTTGTTTTTAAAAGACTAAAACCCAAAGACAAATTCAATTTATTGACAATTGCTTTAGAACCAGACCAAGACTGCAAAGACATAAAAATTGACGACTATGAATTTGTTGGTTATGATTTGTTAGACCAAGACTTTAGCATTAGTGCTTTATCAAATTGTGGTGGTTTTAACGAAACATTTTTGCCGACAGACCTAAACGACAAGGGACTTATCGACGACTTTAAAAAAGCGTATGACATAAAAAAACTACTTTTAGAGAACAACCCCGAAGAGCATCACGCAGACACAAACGTAATTGCAATTTGGCGACATAAAACAATTGGACGATGACGCTAACAGACACACTCGAGGAAAGCCGAACCGCTAACACGGGTTTTGCTTCAGGCGGAGTGACGTGCAAACTTGGAGTTTTGTGCTTCTTTTCAAATTCAGTGCTGATTGACAGTTTTGTGCTTTTAAGCCCGCCCGAACGCCAAGCCCGAAAACGTTAGCCCCTATTTTGAGCAAAGGTTTGAGAGCTTAGAAAAAAATTGTAACTTAGCAAACAAGAAATGTAATGATATGGGCAAAATTAATCCAAAAATAGATTTGGTTTTTAAGAAACTGTTTGGTTCAGAGTAAAATACAGATATTCTGTTGTTTTTGATTAACGCCATTTTGCCTGATAATCAACAAATTACAAAGATAAAAATTAAAAACCCCTACAATGTGTCAGACTATGCCGAAGGCAAACTAACCATTTTAGACATCAAAGCGGAAGATGAAGAAGGCAACTTGTATGACATAGAGATGCAACTCAAAGGCACAAATTTTTATGGCAAACGGACATTGTACTATTGGGCAAAAATGTTTGGTTCGCAGATGGATTATCTCACTAAAAAAGAACAAGAGAAGAAAAAGCGCAAAACCTACTCTGAACTTAACAAATGTATTGTAATCAGTTTGATGGACTTTGAGTTTTTTGAGGACGATAAGTACCATCGTTGTTTCACACTCAAAGACCGAGAAACAAATGAGATTCATCCTGATTTGAATTATTTGGACTTATATTTTGTGGAATTGGCGAAATTTTAACACAAATATAAGACGATAACCACTGTTTTGGATAGGTGGGCAACATTTCTCAACAATGCAGATATTTATTCTAAAAATACCCTTCCGAAAGAGTTGGCAGAAATCGGGTCTATCAAAAAGGCAAGCGAAAAATTAGAAGTGATGCACTTAAACGAAAAAGAACGAGAGTATTATGATGCTCAACAAAAACGTTACCTTGATGAAACATCAAGAATACAAGAAGCGGTGGAGGAGGCCGTCGAACAAGCCGAACTTAACAAACAACTTGAAATTGCGAAAAATGCTATAACAGAAGGTTTTGACAATCAAATAATAGCTAAACTGACAAATCTAACAATAGCGCAAATAGAACAATTGCGTTACGAAAAGTAGTAAAAATAGGTGCTAACATTGGTTTGGCGCAAGCGGGGCTAAGGTGCTTTTTATGCCATTGTTGGTGCGTATAAATTACCTATATATTTTAAATTTTTTCGCGTTTATCAGGTAATCTCGACACCAACAACCACGAGTTGTTGGTGTCGAAAAATGCTGAAACATATATCTTTCGTTTTTTTTAGACTCGTCAGCATTTTTCTACGCACCAACAACGGCGGAAAAGTCAAAAAGGCTAAACGCAGAAAATTGAACTAGTTTGACTTGGCAGATGATGGGAGTATTGAGTTTATGCACGAAAAAAGTCAATCAGGTTTAACAATTCATAATCCATTAGGTGAAACCTACGACCAAACTCGTTTAGATTGTGAAGCAAATATAGCAGGCGAAAGTACCGAAAATTTGGTAATAACGGAAGTTATTAAACCAATTATCAGACTTAAACAAGGTGGTTTAAATCAAATTGTTCAAAAAAACAATCGTTGTGGTTCAATCCAAAAATATATAAGTATGGGATTCAAAAAATTTAAGTCTATTGATGAGGTGGCTATTAAATTCCAACTCTCTATCAAAAAAGATGAATTTATTGTCAATGTTCCTCCTTTACAGATGCCCGAACTACTCAAGGCAGAATTAAAATATATTATTCTTAATTACCCTTATAATATTTCTGAAGCCGCCATCAGAGAAACAATTTTATTTCCTATTTTGAAGGAAGTCTGGAAGATATATGACCAAACTTTGATGCTGTGGGCAAACAAAAGTTTGTCTTTCAGTAAAGAATTATCTGGTATGCCTGATTATATAGTAGCCAAGCAATCTCATTTGGGCAAAATTGTCTTTGGCTCTCCACTCTTGGCAGTAGTAGAAGCTAAAAAAGACGATTTTGAAGGAGGTTGGGCGCAGTGCCTTTTGGAAATGTACACTATTCAAAAAATCAATAACAATCCTACCATACCAGTATTTGGTATTGTAAGCAATGGCGATAATTGGCAATTTGGTAAGTTGGAAGACACCCAATTTACAGAAAATACGAATTATGCCTTCTTACAAGAAATGGATAATCTGTTTTCCATCCTTGTTTTTTTCTTTGAAATCTGTAATCAAAACGCATCAAAACTTTCGTAGTACGCGGGTTGTTGATGTCGAAAAATGTCCAAAAATAGCAGTAATCAAAAGCGTAACGACATTTTTCTACGTATCAACAACGGAGGAAATCGGCTATTTAGTTAAGGTTATCAAATTTTGATGCCAAGATCTTCCTCTGCCACTAAAATCATAAGTTTGATTATTAACTGGGTGTGATTTTAATATGATGTAAATTTTTGGAAATTAAAAGCCTTTCTAGAAGTTATGATTTTATTATTGCTTTAAAAAAAGTATCTTAGCCCTTGT
>JALOMS010000628.1 GCA_025455345.1 Thermoflexibacter sp.
CGTCTTCCCTCAAGTCGTTTTTGAGGTCATTATAAATAGTTTCTAACTCTTGAATATCTACTAACAAATCAGGGTCATACAAGTCATCTTGCTCATACTGTTTGAGTTCTGCCAATTTAGCGTGAAATATCTCGTCATAATAAGCCTCTGTCTTGGACAATTGAGGGTTTTCGCCATCTAATTTGTTTATCTGATAAAATATCCATGATGCCCCTGCTACTAACAAAACCAATATGCTTGCTGCTACTTTTATAAGCATTGGGCGGCTAAAGGAGTACATTTTGACCGTTTTATGCTTATCTTGCCCGCCCTTTGAGGTAATGGATAGTGGGCTTTTCTTTTCTTCTTTGGCTTGTTTTAACTGCTGACTGATTCCCACCCAAAGCTCCTCTGGGGCTTTGAATTCTTCAAATTCTTGGCGGTTTTCGTCTATCAAATTTTTTAACTTGTCCATTTTATAAAAAAATTATTAAATGATAAAATGATTGAAAGAACTATCTAAATGACTTTTAAATACTTTTTTTGTTCGGTGATTATTTCTCTAAGTTTTTTTCTTGCTTTGCTGTACTGCGCTTTGGATGTAGATTCTGTTACGTCAAGAATCTCTCCTATTTCTGCATGGTCATACCCTTCAAAAAGGTAAAGATTTAATACTACTCTGCATCCTTCAGGTAGCTGTGTGATAGCTTTTTGTACGATTTTGACTTCATACTCTATATGACTATCATCTTCTTGTTCTTCTAAAAGTCGTTTGGCACTTTTGCTATCTTCTATATTGATAGTAAGTAATTTTTTCTTTTGTAATAAGTTAATACATTTATTAATGACGATTCTTTTAAGCCATGAGCCAAAAGAGGCTTCGAAACGAAAAGTGTGCAATTTGGTAAAAGCCTCCACAAAAGCCTCTTGTAAAAGGTCTTTGGCTTCATCTTCATCTTTGACCATACGCATACAGACATTGTACATAGCATCTGCGTATTGACGATAGAGTTGGTATTGGGCTTTACTATCATTCTCTAAACACCTTTCTATGAGGTATTTGTGTATGTCGCTGTTGCTTGTTTCCAAGTTTTTCCTTATTTGTCCCGCCGCTTGGGGTATATCATTTAAAGATTGCATTTTTTATCTATTTTGAGGTAAAAATCAGTGCTTGTTTCGAGCTTTTATCATACAGATATTGACTTATTTATTCACTGTTTTACTACAAAGACAGAAGCAAAGTATGAAGGTTGCTAAGAAAAGTTTTTTTTTCTATATTTTTTCAAGAAAATCAATCTGCTTTTTTCTCTTTAGGCTCTTCTATGGGAGTAAAATAGGCTAACTTACTCAAATAAAATATTTTACGAGAAGAGTTTTGTTGGGGATTAGCATTTAGCTGATGCATCCCATACATAATAAAATAATTGTCATACCATGTAGTTACAGCCTCTCGCTCTCGGTCATTGACAAATTGTTTGACCTCTTCTTTAGAAGGAATTTCTATCTCTTTGACCTCTTCGTTTGTAGCACTTTTATCAGTACGTTTATAGAAGATTTTGCCATCTTCGAAGTTGAGCATAGTAAGGCTATCCGTTCCCATGTTTATTTGCATTTGAGGGGCAAGATGTCCATAGGTTTCTATATCTTTGAATTCTAAGCTATTATCCCATATTAGCTTGCCTTTTTTATCAAATGCACATACGATACCATGTCTGTATTTGTACCCTATTGGTCCTCTATTGGGGGGGGTACGCATGAAATCATTGACATTGGTAAGGGAGCGATAAGAAAGGTTCATGCCTGAGAAAAACATAGGATTTACGTTGTAGCCTTGGTTCGCACCGTCGCGATAAAGAGGAGAGTAAGAATCGGCTATAAATAATATTTTGTCGTCAAGCATTTTGAGTTCTCTCACTAAGAAATTATAATCATGTTTGTAGATATTGCCTTCTTGGCGTTGTCCTTTGATTTTGGACAGCACTTTGTCTTTTCTTTTTGCCAGATAGTTAAAGAAGTTTTTTAAATAAATAAAATCATAAAATTTGACAAAATCTTGTGTATTATTTACGATATGAGTTACATAAATACCTTGCGCCTTATCCTTTGCCACAAGAGAATACATACCAAAAAGATACCATTCGTTTTGGCTGATTAGGTAAGGGTGAAAAGTATAAAGAATGTAGTCTTTTTCGTATGGTACAGGTGTGTTGCTTATCAGATTGCCCTCAATATCAAACACATTGTAATAAAAACTCTCCTTTTTCTTATTGCTCGTAGGAGTAAGCAGTACGAATATGCTTTTGTCTGATTTGCAGATGTCTATACGGTTAAGACTTGCCTTTAAGGTATTGACCGCAGGAAGCACTTTGGGCTTGCCATAGACATAATCATAATGAATTACTACTGGACGACCATCTACTGCACCTCCAAAAATTAACACATTGTCAATACCAATGAAGTGAGTAATGTCCATCTCTACGATTTTTTCATATTTGATAGGAGTAATTAGCCCACCATGAATATGAATTTTGAGGATTTCATATTCCTTATCCTCCTTGTCAATGAGCAAATACAAGAAATCATTTTCCTGAAAATGCAAACCTACACGGCTACTATAATCAATGGTTACGGAGCGCAACCATTGCCGTTGGAGGGTAGTATCAAACTTGGTAAGTATGAGTTCTTTTTTGCCTGCTTTGAGGTAGTCTTCGCTTTCTACAAATACAAGCATCCCATTTTCTTCCAAGTTTAAGACTTTGTAGTTTTCGCCTACCTTCCTATTGATTTCCATCTCTACACGTTTGACCACCTTTATCTGGGCAAAAATAGGAGCGATAAATAGCGAAAAAATAAAAAATATGACGAGTTTTTTCATAATAGTTGTAATTTTTGATTCACATAGTGCCTATTCAAATATACTTTTCTTCTATAAGAAAAACAAATTTGGACAGTGAATGGTTGTCATATTTCTATAATTTATTCTTGAATAATGTGTTTAATATGTTAATACGACTCCTGCTCATTAGGGAAATTTATAGATTTCACATCATGGATATAGGCATTGATAGCATCTTGCATAACGCCATGTAAGTCTGCATAACGTCTTAAAAATCTGGGTTTGAACTCTTGATTGATGCCAAGCATATCATGCAGTACCAATACCTGTCCGTCTGTGCCTGCGCCTGCGCCTATCCCAATCGTAGGAATAGAAAGTTGTTTGGATACTTTTTCTGCCAAAACCGCGGGTATTTTTTCTAATACTATTCCAAAACAACCTATTTCCTCCAACAAAAGTGCGTCTTCTATAAGTTTTTGAGCTTCTGCCTCTTCTTTGGCTCGT
>JALOMS010000629.1 GCA_025455345.1 Thermoflexibacter sp.
TATGTGTGGTTTTAAAAATTACAAGTAGAAAATTCAAATAATTAGTATAAGTTTCCTAAATTTGATTGTTGTACCAATTAAAAAATTTCAATCTCCATAATTAACACCTTGCCATTCCTATAATCTAATAAGACAATGTATGAATAAGATGATAATCCCTATATACAAATACATAAGATTGATTTTGCCTTTGTTTTTTTTACTTGTATCTTTTCAATTATATGCTCAAAAAGAAAAAGATAAACCTGAAAAAAAAGCAGAAGACGAGCCTCAAGTAGCAGACAATGGAGAAGCATTTGGGCAAGAATTAGCCAATGAAAACTATGTATTTGGAGATGCGATGCAGGCTTACTTGCTGGAGAAGATGATGAATCAAAATTTTGCCAAATCTCTGCCTTTATTTTTGACTTGCGTAAAAATATATCCTAACAATGCCGCTGCTAATTTCAAAATTGCAGAAATTTATGTAAAAAAAGATAGTTTGGACAAGGCTATGCCTTATGCCCAAAAAGCGGTATCGATAGATGCAAAAAATAAGTTTTATTATATTTTATTGGCTGAAATTTATCAAAAGCAAAATCGTTTTACAGAGGCGATTGGAGTATATGAGAATCTCATAAGCAATATACCCAAATCAGATAATTTTTATCACTATATCGCTAATATTTATACTCTCCAAGAAAAGTACAAAGACGCAATTGATATTTATGACAAGTTAGAAAAAAAAATAGGCATAGATGATGGGATTATTTCCAAAAAACAAAAAATCTATCTTCTGCTGAAAGATGCCAACGGAGCTATCAAAGAAGGGCAAAAACTTATAGACACTTATCCCGACATAGTAGAATATAAGGAATCCCAAGCTGAAATATTAATGAGTCAAAAACGCTATGATGAAGCCCAAAAACTACTCTTGTCTGTGATAGAATCTACTCCTGACAATTCTTATGCAAGGCTTTTGTTATCAGATATTTATCAAATACAAGGGGACGCTCAGAATCAGTTTAAGGAGTTAGACTTAGCATTTAGCAACCCCGATTTGGACTTAGAGGCTAAACTTAGGGTATTGGTGGGGTATTATATGGTTATCGAAAACGAAAATAAGAGAAAAACAGCTATCAAATTGGCTGAAATGACCTTAAAAAACCATGCAGAAAGTGGGAAAGCTCACCTATATTATGCGGACTTTCTGCGAATAGACAATCGCTTCAAAGAGGCAAGAGATGCTTACCTCAAATCGGTGAAGTTAGACGGGGACAGCTATCAAGCATGGACAGGATTAATGGATATGGACGCTCGTTTACAAGACTATGATGGACTAATCAAACATAGCGAGGAAGGATTAGAGCTATTCCCTAATCATGCGGCGTTTTGGTATATGAATGGAGTAGGAAAATTTTTTAAGAGGAAATACAGTGATGCCATAGAATCCTTAGAACAGGCAAAAATGCTTGGTTCTGAAAATAAAGAAATTTTAATAGAGGTTCACAAATACTTGGGAGAGGTTTACAATGCTACTAAGGAGTATGAAAAATCAGACAACGCCTACGAAGAGGCATTGAGTATGAATCCCCATGATTTGTATGTTTTAAATAATTATAGCTATTATTTGGCTTTGCGAAAAGACAAGCTCAATCGCGCCAAAGAGCTTTCTGCCAAGCTTTTACAACTTTCGCCCAATCAGCCATCTTACATGGATACGCACGGCTGGGTACTGTTTGTAATGGGTGATTATAAAAACGCCAAGATACTCATAGAAAAAGCCGCCCAGATGAGCAATGATGGAACTATTATCGAGCATTATGGAGATATTTTGTACAAATTGGGGCAAGTAGAAGAGGCGATTATTCAGTGGCAAAAAGCCAAAATAGCTGGAGGAACAAGTAATATGATTGATAAAAAAATAGCAGATAAAAAACTCTACGAATAAAATGAAAAACTTCCTTTTATATTGGGTGCTACTGATTACGGTCAGTATCTCCGCTTGTGGAAAGAAAAATATAGCCGCAAAAAAGAAATTGAATGAGGAGTTCAAAGTAGCAGAATTGGACTTCGATTACCTTACCTCACGAGGGAAAATTACCTACAAAGACCCTACCCAAGAGGTTAGCTCTTCCGTAGATATTCGTATGAAAAAAGATAGTATTATTTGGATGTCTATCAAACCCATGTTAGGCATAGAAGCCGCACGCCTGGTAATTACCAAAGACTCTGTCATGATGATAGATAGACTAAATAAAACTATGGTGCTACTAAGTTTTGACTCATTGAACAGGAAAGTCAATTTCCCCTTAGACCTTAAAATTGTAGAGGCACTCATTATTGGGAATCTGCCTGTCAAAGTAGATAACAAAAGGACAAAAATAGTCATGGAATCAGAGCATTTTAAGCTCAGACAAAGGCAGGGCGATTTTGATATGGTGAGTTTAGTAAGTCGCGAACACTACAAATTAGAAAGAATAGATGTAGAACAGGACAATACAAGCAACGAACTCATTCTCAAGTATGAAGACTTTAAGGTAGTACGTGAGCAAATAGTCCCTTTTATAAGTACAGCTATCCTTAACTACAAAGACAAAGTAACTAAAGTAGGAAATCAAATCGAAGTCAATGTTTTTCATAATAAGATAGACCTACCTAAAGAACCTTTGACTTTCCCTTTCCAAAAGTTAAATAACTTAAGAGGAAATTGATATTTTCTAAATAGATATTTTAAAATTATTATTAATTCCTATTGTTTTTAATGGAAAATATTTTAGAAGTAAATAACCTAAGTAAAACTTATCATGGCGGTCATCATACGCTTACCGTTCTGAATAGCGTGAGTTTTGAAGTATTGCAGGGAAGTACGATGGCAATAGTAGGGTCATCAGGAAGCGGGAAAACAACTTTATTAGGCTTGTGCGCTGGCTTGGACAGAGCAAGTACAGGCTCTGTCAAACTCAATAAGATAGTATTAGACCAGCTATCCGAAGACCAGAGAGCTTCAGTTCGCAATCAATATGTAGGCTTTATTTTCCAAAATTTCCAACTATTACCCACACTGACTGCTATCGAGAACGTAATGGTACCATTGGAACTTCGTGGCGAAAAAAATACCCAAAAAAGAGCGATGGAACTCTTAGAAAAAGTAGGCTTAGTAGAAAGATACGACCATTACCCTACTCAACTCTCGGGCGGAGAACAACAAAGGGTATGTATCGCACGAGCATTTTCTAATCGTCCACAAATCCTTTTTGCAGACGAGCCAACAGGTAACTTGGATAATGAAACAAGTGAAAAAATACAAAATCTGCTATTTGAGTTGAAC
>JALOMS010000630.1 GCA_025455345.1 Thermoflexibacter sp.
ACCAAGATGCTATCATTTTCATAGATGAAATGGACTGTCATTTAAACACAGCTTTGCAAAGAAATCTCATTAACGAAATCATAACTTATTGGATTCCAGACTCTTCACAACTTTGGACTGCTTCACACGCTCTGGGTTTTATTGCCTATGCCAACGAAAGCCCCAATGCCTGTATCATAGATTTTGACAATTATGACTTCGACCAGCCGCAGGTGCTGTTGCCACAGCCGAAGGACAATCCAGAAGTTTATGAAATTGCAGTAGGGAAAGAATATCTATCTATACTTTTTAAACACACAAATATCTATTTTGTAGAGAATAAAGATAAGGATTATTATGCTACTGTGGGTATTGACCAAGCGGTCTTTATTTCAGAAAATAATAGAAACAGCGTTTATCATAAAGTAAAGACGGGAAATTATTACGGGTTAGTAGATAGAGATTTCCTTTCTGATGATGATATTGGTCAAATAAAAAAGAAGTACACTCATCTAAAAATTTTGAATTATTATAGCATAGAAAACTATTTTTATCACCCAGATAATTTAGCAGAATATTATCAAACCAAAGGAATAAATTTCAGTAAGGCGAACTATATCAATGCACTTATTGAGGAAAAAAATAAAATTAAAGCAAGTATTATTCCTTCTTTGGCATTAAAAAGAACAGAGTATCCTTACTTTGGAGAACCTGATTATGATGGCAAACCCCTACAAAATAGATTTAAAAACAGACAGGAAAATTTTGATGAGGCAGAACAAGTAGCTAATAATTTAGAAAGCAATGAGTTAGAGGTGTTCTATAAATCACTACCTATGAAAACTTATTGTAAACAAATTCCTGAACGTCAAAATATTAAGCCAAGTGATTTAGCAAAAACGCAGTGGTTCAAGAAAAAAATTGAGGAGGCATTGCAGTAAAGATAAACAATTAATAATCAACAACTAACTTATGTTATTCTTATTTGGCAAAGGAACAAAATACATCAAAAAAGAAGGAGGAAAATGATAGCCATAGACGAAATATCAAATAAATATACTAAAACTTATACTGCACGTCCTTTTTTAAAATGGGCTGGTGGAAAAACGCAACTTTTAAGTCAGTTCGATAATTACTATCCAAGTGAACTTAGGAAAGGAAAAATAAAGAACTATATAGAACCTTTTTTAGGTGGTGGTGCTGTGTTTTTCTTACTTTCTCAAAAATATAACTTTGAAAATATACATTTATCTGATTTGAATAAAGATTTAATTTTAACTTATCGAGTAGTACAACAAAAACCTCATGAACTACTGGACTTCTTGGAAAAGTACCAAAATGAATATGACCAAACCACACAAGAAAAGCGAAATGATTTATTTTTAACAATCCGTCAACTTTTTAATTTTCAAAGACTTAAAATTAATTACAAAAAATTAGAAGATAATTGGGTTTTAAGAGCTGCACAATTCATATTTTTAAATAAAACTTGCTTTAATGGGCTGTTTCGTTTAAACTCGAAAGGAGAGTTTAATGTACCTTATGGAAAATATGCAACTGCTATGATTTTTGATGAAGTCAATATTTCAGCAGTTTCTCAATCACTTAATAATGTGGAAATTACGCATGGAAGTTATTTAGATTGTTTTGATAAAGCAAATGAAAATACGCTTGTTTATCTTGACCCTCCTTACAGACCAATTAGCAAGACAGCGAGTTTTACTACCTACGTAGGTTCGGAATTTACAGATAGAGAACAGTTGCAGTTAGCACAATTTTTTAGAGAATTGGATATACAAAAAGGTTCAAAACTTATGCTTTCTAATTCAGACCCAACTACACAAAATCCTGACGATAATTTCTTTGAAAAAGCTTATTCTGGCTATCAACTATATAAAGTTTTTGCAAATAGAGCAATTAATAATGATGGTACTAAAAGAGGAAAAATCAATGAACTTTTAATTACAAATTACCAATATGAACCACAAACCTTGGCAATCAATTTTTGATACATACAAAATTCATGAACACGATTTTTCTCAAAGTCCTTTTGTAATCACAGCAACACAAATTAAAAGGGCAACGGCACACTTTACAACTACAACAGAAAGAGAAGTTAGAGTATTGTGTAAGCAAGATACCAGAGAAAGCAGACCACAAGTCTTTGTAGATAATGACTTATTCATTTTGCCTATCAAAAATGGTATTTACACTATTTTGCAAGGAGAAGGTTACATAGATATGCCTGAAACAGTTACAGAAGTAAAATGTTATGAATCTAAACTCGATTTTGAATTGGAAACTTCACGAATTGGTAATTCAGAAATGCAACATTTAGATTTTGCTTACGCTTCCAGTTTAATTCGCTCTTTTTTGCAAGATGAAAGTTTAGTTTTAACCATTCGTGGTAGAAAATATACTCCCAAATTTGAGTTTCTCGCAGGTAAACATAACCAATTGATTAGCGCACAAAGTGTACAAACAGAAGTAGATGCAGGTTACGAAGGGAGAAATCAGATTGTATTGATTGAAGCAAAAAATACATCTACAAAAAATACAATTATTAGACAATTGTACTATCCTTTTCGCCAGTGGCAAATCCATACAAAAAAGAAAGTAAACATACTTTTCTTTGAGAAAAGGAAAAACATATATCTGTTATGGGAATTTGGTTTTGCAGAACCTAATAATTATAATAGCATAGAATTACTAAAAAGTGCCAAATTTGAAATAAAAACGTAAAACAATGAAAAAAGAAAAGTACGCTTGCAAAACTTGTGGCTCTTACGAATTTGTAAGTAACCCTAACCGATATGATATTTTTGTAGCAGAAAAAGGCAAATTAATTTTGAAAAAATCAGAGTTTATAAACGAAGAAAATGCCCTTTTTTGTAGAGAATGTTCAGAAAAGTTAATATTTGTAGAAGAAGATTTGATTTTATAAAATGCTGCTTATCTGATACAAGGCTGAACTTTCTACCAGATATAAAATTGCAAGCATTACACTTACACCAGAAAAAAACAACCAACAACTAACAACCAACAACTAACAACCAACAACCAAAAAAACATTCATAATTCATCATTTATAATTCATCATTCAAAACATGGATATAGCAATTCAGAAAAAAATAGACACTTGGAAATCAGGTAATTACGACCCTGAAACCAAAGCCGCTCTTAGCAAGATGAGCGAAGAAGAACTCATCGACTCTTTTTACAAAGACTTAGAATTTGGCACAGGCGGCTTGCGCGGACTCATGGGCGTAGGCTCCAACCGCATGAACAAATATACCGTAGGCGCGGCTACACAAGGACTAAGCAACTACCT
>JALOMS010000072.1 GCA_025455345.1 Thermoflexibacter sp.
TTGTGATAGGTAGCAAAGGAAAATGGTAAAAATGACGCTCTTTGAAATAAAAATAGATAGCCCTCAAAAACAAGCAAAATCTTTGAAAGTGCAAAAAATGCCCGACTTTATGTGTGTAAAAAGGCTTATAAGTTATTGTACATTAATTACTTAGATAAAACTAAGGGTAGGATTCCATCGCGGCGGCGAACCGCTCTAATTTTAAGGGTGATTGCGACTCTGATTCCTAATTCCTGCCAGATTAGTTGGATTGTAGGAATCCATTCTAAGATTAAGGGTGATTGTTGGGAGAATCTGGAATGAAAAATGTGGAATGAGGAATGAAATACAAAATGAGAAATGTATTTTAATTCTTAATTTCTAATTCATAATTCATAATTCTTTACGTAGGATTCCATCGCGGCGGCGAACCGCTCTAATTTTAAGGGTGATTGCGGAGAGAATCTGGAATGAAAAATGTGGAATGAGGAATGAAATACAAAATGATGTATTTTAATTCCTCATTTCTAATTCCTAATTCATTCAAAATAGCTTGATAGTCAAATAGTTAAAAACAACTATCTAACTATCCAACCATTCAACTATCTAACTATCCATAAAATATTCCCTTCTTTCCTTCTGAAAATTTAAGAAAAGTGGTGTACATTTGGAGAAAACAAAAATTTAGAAAGTACACTTACATTCCCTATATGAATCCTATTTTCCAGCATTTTGATTTTAGTCAATTGTATTCTCCTGATTTTAAAGAAGATAGCGTAAGAGAGGAATTGATTTTGCCTTTGTTACAGCGTTTGGGCTATACGGGCAAGCAAATCGTGAGGAGCAAGGCATTAGAAAATCCTTTTGTTAAAATAGGCTCGCAAAAAAGAAAAATCAAGCAAGTCCCTGATTACCTACTGAAAACAGAGTCAGAGTCGCTTAACTATGCGTGGGTTTTAGACGCCAAAGCACCTACTGAAAATATCACCGAAGGCGAAAACGTAGCGCAAGTATATAGCTATGCGATTCACCCCGAAGTAAGGGTGAAGTTTTTTGCGCTTTGCAATGGAAAAGAGTTTGTTCTTTTTCGCCAAGATGAGGAAAAACCTCTACTTTATTTTTCTCTCAGTCAGATAGATAGCTATTGGGAAGAACTCCAAAGCTATCTTGCCCCTACTGCCTTCCAAAGTGGTAAAGATTTTACTTATACCACCGTAAAAATAGTAAAATCTGGTGTAAAAGATGAAAGTGAATACATCAATAGACCGCTTTTAGATGAGCTTCCTGTGCAAAAACAAGCCTCTAAGCGTCATTTTGGCGTGCATGGCTACTTCACCAAACAGGCATGGAATGTAGTTAGGGCGTACATCGAGCATTTTTCTAATGTGGGAGACCTCGTGCTTGACCCCTTTGGTGGCAGTGGCGTAACGGCAATAGAGGCATTGATGTCTGATAGAAAAGCGATTCATATAGACCTCAATCCTCTGTCCCCTTTTATTGTCAATTCCTTGCTCGCACCTTTGAAAATCAATGAGTTAATGGAGGCTTTTGAAAGAGTGAAAACTGCTTTTATTGCTAAAAACCCGCAAGGTCTTCAAGACCTTGCGGGTTTGAAAACTTCCTATCCACAGGGTTTTCGCCTCCCCAAAGGCTCTGATGTACAAACGATTGAGCAACTTTTTACTGAAAAACAGTTGGCGCAATTGGCTTTTCTCAAACATTTGATTTTAAAAGAAAAAAATAAAACCATCAGAAACTCCCTGCTATTGGCTTTTTCAAGTAGTATCACAAAAGCAAATTTGACTTATCATAATTCTGGTTCAAGAGATGAGAATGCTGGTAATTCTGCTGTTTTTGCTTACTATCGCTATCGTATCGCAAAAAAAACAGTTGATTTAGATTTGATGAGAACCTTTGAAACCAAATTCAAAAAGATTATTGCCGCAAAAAAAGAGGTTGAAACAAAAATAGATACAGAAACGATAAAAAATGGGCAAATTTTGAAAGGAACGGCTACGGATTTGGGTTTCATCAAAAACGAAAGCGTGGACTACATCTATACCGACCCGCCTTATGGAAAGAAAATTCCTTATTTGGACTTGTCTATCTTGTGGAACGCTTGGCTCGACCTGCCTGTAACCGAAGAAGATTACAAAATGGAGGCAATAGAAGGCGGGGAACACGACAAAAGTAAAGAAGAATACAACACACTGATAGCCCAAAGTATCAAGGAAATGTACCGCGTACTGAAATTTGACCGTTGGATGTCCTTTGTTTTTGCCCATAAAGACCCCGAATTCTGGCACTTGATTATAGATACTGCCGAGAAATGCGGTTTTGAGTACGCAGGGGCAGTCAAGCAAAGGAATGGGCAAACAAGTTTCAAAAAACGCCAAAACCCTTTTACCGTACTTTCTGGGCAACTTATTATTAACTTTAAGAAAGTTCGCAAACCTCGTTATATCCTCAAAGCAAATTTGGGCATGGATATTTCAGAGATTTTTACCCAAACCGCAGAGGGAATCATTGCCAAGTACAATGGTGCTACCTTAGAGCAAATCAATGACGAACTGATTATCAAAGGTTTAGAGTTAGGATTTTTGGAACTGTTGGCAAAGAAATACACAGACCTTACGCCTATCCTCATGGATATGTTTGACTATGAGGAAAAAACGCAAAAGTTCCATATCCGTAAAAATAAGAAGTTCCAATCGCAAATAGATATCCAACTACGTGTTCGGTATTATCTGATTGCTTATCTGCGAAGAATGGAGTTAGAAAGTAAAACGCCTACTTTTGATGATATAGTGCTGAATATCATGCCCTTGCTCAAAAATGGTGTAACGCCTGAAAATCAAACTATTTTGAATGTATTGGAAAGTTTGGCGCAACGCGTAGGCGCAGAAGGCTGGCGACTGATACCGCAAGGGGTGTTGTTTTGAAATATCCTTACCCAAAGATAAACTTAAGAATCCATGATGTAAATTCTTAATTTTTTTATAAATTGCCTTGTAATTGATATTTAAAATAAAAAAAATTATAGAGAAAAATATATGTATATCTTGTAAATAGCTGATTATTAGATATAAAACAAATTCTATGTTTTTACTTTATAGTTTTGCATACTTTTTGAATTTAACAAAGTATGATAGACACAATAAATACAACAACACTTAATTGGGCGTAACTTTTTTAGATTATGAAACATATTTTTACTCTTACTTTATTATTACTTGCACTGTCATCTCCTCAAATTTATGCACAAGCGGGTTTAGACCATGTATTGAAGGCAGAAGAATTCAAAAGAAGCAAAAACTATGATGCGGCATTGGCAGAATATGACAAGGCAATCAAAGCGGAACCCAAAAATGCAGAATATATGTATCGCAAAGGGCAACTCTATTTTATAAAAAGAGATGCAGAGAATGCCATACAATATTTTGAGAAAACCATCAATTTGAGGCAGGATTATTTGAATGCTTATGTAGGTTTAGCGCGCCTTTATACCATCAAAGAAAATAATGACAATGCTATCAAAGCATTTGAGAATGCGTATAAATACGAGGATAATAAAGCCAAAAAACTCGAATATAAAACTAATATTATCAAGATTTTATATAAATTAAGACGCTACGAACAAGCCAAAACTCACCTTCAAGATGTGCTGGTATTGGAGCCAGATAACATTAGCTTACTTTATTTTAATGCCGTAGTAAACAACAACTTAGGAGACTATGAAATAGCCAAAACCAATATGCTGAAAGCGACGGCTATTCTCAAAAGTGATGACCCCAAAGAATTTGCCAAGTATTACTACGAGCTTGGCTATGCTTATTACCACTTAGAAAAATATCCAGAAGCACGTTTGGCATTGGACAAAGCAAATTATGGTAATCTAAAGCCTTTGGTATTTAAGATGACTCCTCCTTATTTCTATGGAATGGCTTTTGCCTACTACAAAGTATATGACATAGAAGAAAGTAAGAAATACATAGACGTAGCCTTAAAGATGAAGCCCGATTTTTCACAGGCGAACGACCTCCAATTAAAAATCTCAAATCACAAGACAGATAAATCAACAGTATTAGCATCTTTGAAAAAAGCGGCAGATTTTGAGAAAGACCCTATCAAAAAAGCAAATGCTTATGGCAATTTGGCAGAAGGTCTGTTTTATGCAAGCAAATTCCAAGAGGCTTTAACGGCTGTCAATGCGGGACTTGCAATCCAAGCACAAAACGGTCAAATGTTATTACTCAAAGCAATGACCTTGTTCAAACTGAAGAAATCAGATGAAGCCATAGCTATCCTATCCAATTTGGTAAAACAACCCGCCTTAGAGCAAGAAGCACGCGCCCAATACAACTTTGCCTTAGGATTGATTTACAGTCGTTCGGGTAAAGATGCTAAAATTGCAGAGAATACCCTAAGAAAAGCGGATTTTGCAGGGTACAAATTTGCGGCAATGGCAGAAATAGAAAGTCTGAATGGGCAGAAAGCAGATGACCAGCCTAAAATGGATACCGATATAAAAATAGAAGGAGATAATTAATTGTTTTTGTGGGATTTATATTTTTAAAGCATTATCCAATGACAATTTTAAAATATTTTAGATGGGCAAAATATTTACTGCTATTGCCCTTGCTATCTTGTCATATACAATCATCAACCCCTATCCCACCCGCAGGCATGGTTTATGTACCAGCAGGCTCTACTACGAAAGGTTTTTTCATGGATATTGCTCCTGTTACGGTTGCAGAGTTTGACTCCTTTGTAAAAGCAAGTAATTACGTAACCGATGCTCACCAATTTGGCAATGCGGGAGTTTTTAACATAGAAAAGGGGGGGTGGGAGATGATAGATGGAGCTAACTACCTCTATCCTTTGGGGAAAGATAAACCCCAAGCAGAAAAAAATCACCCTGTTACACAAGTTTCTTGGCGCGATGCGGTCGCCTATACGCGATGGGCAAAAAAGCGATTACCTACTTATCAAGAATGGAAATGGGCGGCGATGAATGGGCAAGAAGATTGGGATAAAATTTATCCTTGGGGTGATGATTTGACAGAGGGAGGAAGCTATAAAGCAAACGTTTGGCAAGGAGTATTCCCTCATTATAGCAAAGTAGAAGATGATTTCCAATATACCTCACCCGTAGGTTATTATGGCAAAACACCTTTGGGACTCACCGATGTAGGCGGCAACGTCTGGCAATGGTGTCAGGATTGGGCTACACTTCAGGTAGATACTCTGTCCCCCAATGCCGAAAAATTACAATATGGAGGCTCTTTTTTGTGCGATAAAAATATTTGTCATGGATATAAAATAGGTAACACGGCACACTCTACCCCAGAAACCAGCCTCTGCCATGTTGGTTTTAGGTGCGTGAGAGATATTGGGAACTAATGATAATTACCTAAATCTAAACTACTTACATGCAAGGAATTTTCTTATTATTGGGAGGAAATATAGGTGATAGAATAGCTTATCTACAAAAAGCCCAAAAACTTATTGTATCAAATGCAGGAACAATCAAAAACAGTTCTGCGATTTATGAAACTGCTCCTTGGGGTTTGAGCGAACAACCCGATTTTCTCAACCAAACCTTAGAAATCGAAAGTGAGTTGTCAGCATCAGATTTATTGCAAAAATTACTTGCCATTGAGGTTTCTTTAGGACGCGAAAGACATCATCAATGGAACGCCCGAACCATAGACATTGATATTTTACTCTTGGGGAATCAGGTCATTCAAGAAGAAAACTTGACAATTCCTCACCCAAGACTACATTTGAGGAAGTTTTGCCTAATCCCTTTGACGGAAATAGCTCCTCAAATCATTCACCCAGTCTTCAATCAAACGATTACACAACTGCTAAATACTTGCGAAGACCCTTTGGAAGTAAGAAAATACAATAATAAAATTAATTCTTAGCCTAATCTTAATAGAAACTCTCATATCTTTGAAAAACTTATATTTCTTATTATAAATTTGCAAGATAATGACAAAAAGATACGTTTAAGTTTTAAATTCTATTAATCTAAATCTCAATTTTAAATTTATCATTTCTTTTATGAAATCTTTTAAACACGTCTATATATTCCTCGTCGTAGTTATGGGAATAATTGCGGCAGGCTGTGGGAACAATGCTGAAACAGATAAACTCCGCCAAGAGAATGAAGAACTCGCGGCACAGAATAGAAAAGATAGCCTTTATATTCAAAGCATTACTAATGAGATGAATGAGCTATATGTGAATCTGGACTCTATGCGCGCACGAGAGGAGCGTATCCGTCAGATGTCTGCACGTATGCGCTCTGGCTCCGTAGGCGGGCAGGAAGGTGGCTTGAGTATTGACCAAAGCTTTGCAGAAATGGAAAAACTCAATGCAGAAAACCAACGCAAAATCGCTTCTCTACAAGCACAATTGAAAAAAGCGGGTAAGGAAAATGCACTGGTAAAGAAAATGGTGGAGGAATTGCAAAAAACTGTTGCTGACAAGGACAAATACATCGGAGATTTGCAAATCCAAATCTCTGACCTTCAGCAAGAAGTAGAAGGCTGGAAATCTAAATATGCGGCAACAGAACAAGAAAAAACACAAGTTAAAGAAGAACTTACTCAGACCCAAGATGTTATGAGTACAGTATATTATGCGATTGGTACTAAAAGAGAGCTAAGTGACCGTGGCATTATAGACAAAAGAGGACTTTTTGGTAATATCAAAGAACTCAATGAAAACCTTGACGACGAAAAGTTTACAAAAATAGATATGCGTACCATTAGTGAAATCCCTATTGGCAAATACAAAGCAAAACGCATAGAACTATTGCCAGAGCGTCCTGCAAACTCTTTCTCTTTGGAAGAAAATGGAGAAAATGTTACGCTCAAAATCACCAATCCACAGGTTTTTTGGAAAAGTAAATATGTGGCAATTGTAGTAAAATAAACAAGTTGCTATTCAAATTATCACAACCTTTGGTAAAGTTTTAAAACTTTGTCAAAGGTTGTGATTCATTAAGTACATAGCATTTTTATTGTAAAATACGCTTTGGGGTGTTTGATTCATTGTCAAATACCTGCACACCCTGAAGGGCATGCTACAATGTCAATTTAATTTGCACACTTACTTATCCAAAAAATAGAAAAGTACAATCAATTTAGACAAAGAATAGATTATTAAGCATGAAAAAATATTTACCTTATATCCTTTTTTTCTATATAATATCAATCTTATCCGCATGCAATAGCTCAAAAGATGATTCTCAAACTCTGAGCAAGGAAGAAACCCAACAAATGTTAGCTTGGATAGATGACCAAGTTAATTATTTTACCGCAGAAGATAAAAAGAAAATAGCAAGTCAATTGGCTGACTATCAGAAGAACACGCGAAATATGGTTCGAGTAGTGGTTATCAATGATTTTAGTCCTCTGCCTACCATGGGGCAATACCTAAGAAAATATGCCCAAGATAACAAGTTTTCTACTGATAGTACCTTCATGCTCATTGGTTTGGCAATAAATCGCGGCACTCCTGATGTATTCCCTAATTGGCGTATGAAACGCATGATTTCACAAAAGGAAATTGATGATATAATGAGAATTATAGTCAATGATTGGGCGAATCAAGAACTCTACAAAGGCATAGAAAATACCATTAGCTATCTCAATGAGCGTGGGACTATGTTGGGTGAAACTTTTTTGCAAATGTCTATGCCTGCCTACTCCTTAGAACAAGCCCTCGAAAAACCTGATAGCACCTATCGTTTAGACCTAAGAGGGCAAAATCTGAAAAATTTTCCAACTGAAATTTTCAAATTAAAAAACTTAGGAGAACTTTGGCTCAATAAAAATCAAATCAAGGAAATTCCCTTAGAAATAGCTCAATTGGAACATTTGCAATCCATAGATTTGTCTAATAATCAGATTAATAGCTTACCTGAATCTTTTAAAAATCTAAAAAATCTACGCAAACTAAACCTAAACAAAAATCTTATTAAAGACGGAGTATCGACCATTGCACTTATCTCTTACCTACCTAAACTGGTGTCCTTAGAAATGAACTTTTGTCAAATGGATAGCTTATCTCCTCAGATTGGCAACTTTCTTAAAATCAATGATTTACAATTTACAGGAAATCAGCTCAAATACTTGCCTGCCGAAATCGGTAAGCTGAAGAAGTTGCAAATATTGGTAGTAAACAAAAATTTACTTAAAACGCTCCCTTCACAAATAGGAGATATGGAACAACTCCAATTGCTGTATGCGGATAGCAATCAGGTAGCTTTTATTCCTCCCCAAATCAGTAATCTGAACAAACTTCTGGTGCTAAGACTACACAAAAACCAACTCACAACTTTACCCACCGAATTGGGTAAATTACAAAATTTACAAAGGCTGTATTTAGCAGATAATCAACTTATAAATATATCAGAAGTCATAAAAAATCTTCCTCAATTACAAGATATTTCTATCATCAGAAATCCCATAAGTGAGGAAGAAAAAAAGCGTATCAATCTATTATTTCCAAAAATAAAAATCCAATAACCGAGTCTATACTATTCAAAAGCGGCAATACCTGTAATTTCTTTGCCCAAAATCAAGAGATGAATGTCGTGCGTACCTTCGTAGGTTATGACTGATTCTAAGTTCATGCTATGGCGCATGATGGGATATTCTCCTGTAATGCCCATGCCGCCCAATATTTGGCGACTTTCTCTTGCTATTTCCAATGCCATCGCTACATTATTTCGCTTTGCCATAGAGATTTGGGCAGAGGAGGCTTTGCCAGCATTTTTGAGTTGTCCTAACCTCAATACCAATAATTGGGCTTTGGTTATTTCTGTCAGCATTTCCGCTAACTTCTTCTGTACCAGTTGGAAAGAAGCTATTGGTTTCCCAAACTGAATTCGCTCATTCGCATAACGGCGCGCCGTTTCATAGCAATCCATCGCCGCACCGATTACCCCCCAAGCGATACCATAACGTGCTGAATCTAAGCATCCAAGAGGCGCGCCCAAGCCTGATTTGTTGGGTAGGAGATTTTCTTTGGGAACTTTTACATTATCAAATACCAATTCCCCTGTACTACTTGCCCGCAAAGACCATTTGTTATGTGTCGTAGGTGTACTAAATCCTTCCATGCCTCTTTCTACTATCAATCCGTGAATCCTACCTGCTTCATTTTTTGCCCAAACTACGGCAATATCTGCCTCTGGTGAGTTAGAAATCCACATTTTTGCCCCATTCAATAGGTAGTAGTCCCCCATATCCTTAAAGTTTGTTACCATTCCCGAAGGATTAGAGCCGTGGTCTGGCTCCGTCAAACCAAAACAACCTAAGAACTCCCCACTTGCTAACTTTGGCAAGTATTTTTTGCGCTGTGCCTCAGAGCCATACGCATAAATAGGATACATGACCAAAGAGCTTTGGACAGAAACCGTAGAGCGCATACCAGAATCCCCTCTCTCGATTTCTTGCATGATGAGTCCGTATGCAATGTTGTCCAAACCGCCACCGCCGTACTCTAAGGGAATCGTGGGACCGAATGCCCCAATCTCGCCAAATTTCCGAATGAGGTGTTTGGGAAAAATATTGTTTTGGCAACAATCCTCGATGATAGGACTAATCTCTTTCTTTACAAAGTCCCTGACTGCCGAGCGAATCATCAGATGTTCTTCATCGAGCAGTTCGTCTATATTATAAAAATCAGGAGATTCAAAAACGTCCGCCTTAGCAGATTTATTAATTTTTTGTTCTATTTCGTCTAAAATCGTTATCATATTTTTATACGTTAAAAATTTATTGGTAAAACCTCTTGAATAAATATTGGGTTTTAAATTTCTTTAGAATTGAAAATAAATAAATGGTTGTAACTCTGAAGTTTTGACTTGGTAGAGTAAAAGCATGATGCCAACTATCATAATCGCTTTGGTTAAGTCGGGCAATTTGACAAATGTATCACTCAATTGATTTTTGTAATCGCTTGGCAGTAGGTGAACTACAAAGCCTATCATAATGACTATGAATATTTTATAGTATTCTATCACATTCAAATCTATGTATTCAAAGCCGAAATTTGTACCTATCTGCGAAAGTATATTTCCTACTATTTGCATATCTGCTGCCCGAAAAAATATCCAACAGAAACACACAAAATGGAAAGTAATTACTCCATTGAGGATTTTGCCACCCAAAGAGGTAGTCTGCTGAGGAAAAGCCTCCATATAAGCCTTGTGAACCGCTAAGGCAAGACCATGCAATGCTCCCCAAATAATGAATCTTATATGCGCTCCATGCCAAAGTCCACCTAAAAGCATAGTAATCAGTAGATTCAGGTAAGTTCTAAACTTCCCTTTGCGATTGCCACCAAGAGAAATATACAAGTAATCTCTGAGCCATGATGAAAGAGAGATATGCCAACGTCGCCAAAAATCCGTAATATTCTGTGCCTTATAAGGTGAGTTAAAATTAATATTTAGGCGAAAACCCATAAGCAAAGATAACCCTATCGCAATATCCGTATAACCCGAAAAATCGCAATAAATTTGTATAGCATAGCCATACACCCCCATCAAGTTTTCAAAACCACTGTAATTAAGCGGACTCGCAAACACCCTATCGACAAAATTGATAGAAATATAGTCAGAAATAAAGATTTTTTTAAATAAACCGCATACAATCAGGTAAATAGCTTTTCCATATTCTACCTCGCTGACCTTGTAAGGCTGATAGATTTGGGGAACAAAGTCAGAAGCCCTTACAATAGGTCCTGCGACTAATTGGGGAAAAAAACTCACATAAAAAGCAAAATCCCAAATATTGCGTACAGGGTGAACCTGTCGCCTGTAAATATCTACTGAATAACTTATGGTCTGAAAGGTGTAAAAGGAAATTCCAACAGGTAAGATAATGCTATTGATGTCAAAAGTAGTCGTAGCGAGCGCATTAGTCCACACTGCCAAGTAATTAGTAACTGTAAAATGAGTGTCGAACAAGGAATTGATAGAATCTACAAAAAAATAAGCGTACTTGAAATACCCCAATACACCCAAGTTAATCACTACACTTGCGGTTACCAACAGCTTCCTTTTGGTCTCATTATCGCTTGCAAATATCCACTTGCCAATGTAATAATCCACCAAAGTCGAGAAAATAAGCAAAGTAAAGAAATAACCGCCTGTAAGATAGTAGAAGTACATACTTATCCCCATCAAATAAACATTTCGCACAGAAATATTTTTATAGATGAATTGGTAGCACAACATAGCTACACCAAAAAATCCCCAAAAAATAGCTTGGGTAAAGATAAGCGGCGATTCCTCTCTATAAAATAGAAAATCAAACATAATAAACAGATTATCAATTTAGTGCATAGAAAACTTACCAATCAGATACATTGTAAGTCCATTCATGCCTATTTTATCCTGCAATGATAGCAATATTTGTGTAAAAACAAGGCATCTGACCAATTTATTGGCATCATAAACTCTCGCTCATCTATCTAAGTGCGTGGCTTTTTCTCTCAACAACTTGACAGCCCTATGTACCAGATTGCGCGCAGACTGATAGCTCAACTCCATGATTTGACTGATTTCCTCATAGCTCATGTCTTGGTAAAAGAGCAAATACAAGATTTCCTTTTGGCGCGGGGGAAGCTCGGATAAGATAGCTTGTATTTTTTTGACTTGTTCCTCATCAGTCTGACTTTGGATAAGCGTAGATTCATACGAAAAAACTACCTCAAAATCATACTCTTGGGAAATATCTTTGGAAAATAACTTCTTGATTTTGTTCCCTTTTTCTAAGATTTTGATAATCTTACGACGAACAGAAGTAAGCAAATAGGGTTTGATGTGGTTAGTCGTGCCGAGTGAACTTCTATTCTTCCAAAGTTCTAAAAATAACTCTTGTATGCTATCCTCTACCAGCTCCGCATCCTTGTGAAACTTTAATCCATAGTTAAGCATAGCCTTGTAATGCGAACAAAAAATGGACGCAAAAGCGGACTCATCTCCACGCTTAAAATCTTCCCATAAATTAGTATCACTGATACTCACAAAGTCTATTTTTAAGATAAATTAAGAGGTCATCAATTACACAAACATTGTCATTTTTTTCAGATTTCAAAAGACAATTTTAATGAAATAAAGCTAACTATACACTAACATTGGTAAAAATAAAGGTAAAAAATAATTTATACTTTTTTAATTAACAGACAATCAGATTTTTTTATATAGAATGTAGAATGTAGAATGTAGAATGTAGAATCGCAGCGGCGAACCGTCTGGAATTTAGAATGTAGAATTTAGAATCTGGAATGTAGAATAATGAATTAAAATACACAAAATCAATAACTTATGTATTACAACTCATCACTCATCACTTACAACTCATCACTAAAAATCGGCTCTATATTTGAAGGGTAATCACAACAGGTGTAATGTAGAATTTAGAATCTGGAATGTAGAATAATGAATTAAAATACACAAAATCAATAACTTATGTATTACAACTCATCACTCATCACTTA
>JALOMS010000631.1 GCA_025455345.1 Thermoflexibacter sp.
AAGGGACGAATTGGCAAATCCAGAACTTACTTGGATAGTCTATATCAACCCTCCCTTTGCCACCGCCCAAGATGCCAAAAGGAAAAAGTCCAAAACAGGGGTGAGTAAAACCAAAGTGGAAATTCTCATGGACAGGGACGACACAGGACACGCCAAAAGAGAACTGCTTGTCCAATTTATGTTCCGTATCGTCCACGAACTGCCTAAAAACACCTATTTGGCAATGTTTTCAAAGTTGTATTTGAACGCACCTGATAGCATAGAATACAGAAATAAGTACCTGAATTTCAAGTATGAAAAAGGATTTTTGTTCCATTCTAAAAACTTTCATGGCGTAACAGGTGATTATCCCATTGCTTTTCTGATTTGGAACTTGTCAAAAAAAGGCAAAAGCAAGACCATTCAGATAGACATAGCGAACACAGAAACGGAAACCATAGGCGTAAAACATTTGAAACTGATAAAAAAGAAAGACGTGCTAAACCATTGGTTTCCAAGACCGCAGAACTCCAAAGACTACATTTTGCCACCATTGAGCAATGGCATTACGGTCAAAAGTAATAACACTGATACAAGGCATAGGGCAAGACCCGATTTTTTGGCTTCTATTTGCAGCAATGGAAATGATTTTCAACACGCTAAGTATGTAGTCATTTTATCTTCTCCTAATGCAAGTGCAGGTGCATTCAGCGTGATTGAGGAAAATTTTGAACAAGCAATGATTTTGCACGCAGTAAAGAAAGTGCCTAAACCTACATGGCTCAACGACCGCAACCAATTTTTGATACCACATACTGAACCAAGCGGGGAGTTTACCAACGACTGCGTAGTGTGGAGTTTATTTGCTAATTCTAATCAAACCACTGCCCTCAAAAATGTGGTGTATTTGGGGAACACTTACCAAATCAAAAATCACTTTTTCCCTTTCAGCATAGAGGAAATCAAGCATTGGGACATCAGAGAGGCAGATTTTAGACTTCAAATTGTCAGAGATGAAGACAGGTTTGTAGCAGATTGGCTTTCTAAACAAGCACTTTCCGAGGAGGCAAGGGCAGTGTTGGAAAAGGCAAAAATTGTGTATCAATTTTACTTTACGAATCTTCATCAGTTAATCACAAAGAATTGGAAAATAGACACTTGGGATGCAGGTTGGTATCAAATCAGACGTTGTTTGGCAGAACATAACTTAGGTACAGATGAATTGGCACAGGTCAGCAAGGCAAACGAAGCCCTTGCTCTGAAAATACTCCCGCAAATTGAGGAATTGGGCTTTTTGGACAAAGATGAAATTTTTGAAAAGGGGTGAGAGAGGATATAAATGAAAGGCGTTTCGAAGGCGAATTTTACACACCTTTGCGCTTTGGCAAAAAGGCAATTGCTTATTTGAACGAAGTGTTGGGAAAAAATTGGTATAAAACAGGCAAATACCGAATTTGGGATATGGCAGCAGGAACAGGTAATTTTAAAAAGTTTGATAAAAAACAAATGATTATGTAATTTTTTTATAACTTTAAAATCACAATCTTTTTACTTAAACATTTTTATTACTCACTTGCATCTAATTATTATTCAATCTTATCGTTCTTAACCAATGACTTTTTTAGTATCACTTATCAACAAAATTTTTGAAATCGGTATTACTCAGAATCAATCAAACTCTCTACAAAGAAGAATCAGAATTTGTAATCAAATAGCTTTTTCACTTGGATTAAACGGCTTTGTTGCTGCTTTTTTGATGTTCATCTTTGATTTAGCCATATTTGCGTATATAGGCATCGCATCTGCAATTTTATATGGTCTAATTATTTATCTTAATTACCTTCGTTTGCAAAGTGCAGCACGATTTGCTATGTCTCTTGTTCCTGCTTTAGTTGTTTTAGTTACTCACTCTATATTTATTATCAATAAGCAAGCTCTTGATGCTCTATATTTATTAGGGTTTGTTCTTATTATTTTGCCTTGGCTATTATTTAGCTTACAAGAGCTATTGGCAATAGATATTTTAACGATTATCAATATTTTATGCGTTATTATGGTCGTTCCCTTATCTGATTTTCATCAATTTTCAATGAGTAACGCAATTTTCCAACTCCCTGTTTTTACAGTAGTTACCAACATTTTTATTATTATTATTCTTATTTCATTTCTTTATATATTAAAACAAGATGCGTTTAGTGCAGAACAGAAAAACTTAAAATTGATAGATAGGTTACAAGACCAACAAAATGAGATTGTTACGCAAAACAAAGAACTTCATCAACAGAGAATAGAATTGGAAGTGAAAGAAGCAGAAGCAAGGAACTTGCTGAGTGAATTAAAGGAAACTCAAACAGAGATTTCTGCTCAAAACGAAGAACTCTTGCAACAGCAGGAAGAATTGAAGGCGGTGAATGATGCGCTACAAAATACCTTCCAACAACTTAAAATTTCAAATCAGAGATTGAGTAAAAGTATTAACTATGCACAAAATATTCAAAGAGTAGTTTTGCCAAGTAAAGAAGAATTAAGGGCATTTTTTAGTGATTTTTTTACGCTTTATCTCCCCAAAGACATTGTCTCTGGTGATTTTTATTGGTTTCAGTCTATTGATGCACAGCGTTGTATTTTTGTCATGGCGGATTGCACTGGGCATGGAGTTCCGGGAGCATTTATGAGTATGATAGCCAATACATTACTTAACGAAATCGTCAATATAAAGAAAATAATTAATCCTGCTGATGTCATTTTACAGTTGCATCACGGCATATTCTATCTACTCAAACAAGCAGAAAGTAGGAATACAGATGGTATGGACTTATCTATTTGCCTATTTACACAAACAGCAGAGGGCATAAAGGTAGATTTTTCGGGAGCAAAGCAATTCATCGTCTATATACAAAATAATGAAATACATCAGTTGAACGGGGATAGAATATCCGTCGGCGGTGGGCAGATTGCGAGTGAGAGCAGAAGACAGTTTTCTGTCCAAACTATTATCCTTCAAAAAGGGAATATTATTTATTTGTTTTCAGATGGTTACATAGACCAGAACAATGCTTTACGCCAGCGATTTGGCTCTATAAGTTTCAAGAATCTGATTAAAGATATACATCATTTACCGCTTAGCGAGCAGAGAAATGTCTTTATTGAAGCTCTCCAATCACATCAGCAACAAGAAGAACAAAGAGATGATATTTCTTTAGTAGGTTTGCAAGTTTGAGATACTAATGGCAAACATTCGATATGGCACTAAATATAATCAAAATTGAACTTTTAAGCAATCCCAATTTAGCAGGGAATAACTAAATTAATTGATAAATGATAAAT
>JALOMS010000632.1 GCA_025455345.1 Thermoflexibacter sp.
AAGGCGCGATTTGCTTGTTCCCCAAGATGTGAGGGAGCGCAAAGGCAGTTTCTTCACCCCTCAAATTTGGGTAGAACTTTCCCAAAAATACTTGGCAGATACTTTGGGTGAAAACTGGCAAGATGAATATTACATTTGGGACTGCGCCGCAGGGACGGGCAATCTGTTAGCAGGGCTGACCAACAAGTTTCATATTTGGGCTTCTACTCTTGACCGCCAAGATGTGGACGTGATGAAAGACCGTATTAAAAATGGTGCAAATTTATTAGAAAATCACGTATTTCAGTTCGATTTCTTGAACGATGACTTTGCAAAACTGCCTAAAAATCTGCAAAATGTGATTAATGACCCTGAAAAGCGGAAAAAATTGGTGATTTATATTAACCCGCCGTATGCGGAGGCAGGGAGTGTTTCCGTCATTGATGGTAGGAAAAATAAAACTAAGGTAGCCACTGAAAGTAAAATATGGTTAAAATATAAAGACAAACTTGGTTTAGGTATCAGAGAATTATTTGCTCAATTTTTTATCAGGATACATCAAGAAATACCAGACTGTTTATTAGCAAGTTTTAGCAAACTAAAATATATCAGTGGAGATGGGTTTAGTGATTTTAGGCAATTGTTTAAAGCACAGTATAAAAAAGGTTTTATCGTTCCTGCTAATACTTTTGACAATGTTACTGGCAGTTTCCCAATTGGTTTTTTAATTTGGGATTTAAGTAGTAAAGAAATTTTTAGTGAAATAGAAACAGATGCTTATGACGCTTTTGCTAAGTTTTTTATTAAGAAAAAGTTTTTTGTCAATGATGAAACGAAGCGTATTAGCGACTGGATAAATCGGTACGAAGTAAAAAATAAAGGGAGCGTAATTGGTTACACAGGTAATAATGGTCCTGATTTTCAAAATAATAATTATTGTCACATAAGTAACTTGCAAAAAGTGAATAAAAATGGCTCTCTCAATAATGCCACAAAATATAGTATCATTCAAAACAATCTACTCCCCATCTGCATTTACTTTGCAGTTCGCCACGCTATCCATGCGACTTGGCTGAACGACCGCGACCAATTTTTGTATCCCCAAGACGGTTGGCAACAAGATACGGTATTTCAGAACGACTGCTTGGCGTTTACCTTGTTTCATGGGCAAAACCGAATTTCTGCCAAAGATGGTATTAATCATTGGATTCCATTCACCGAAAAAGAAGTAGATGCCCAAGAGAAGTTTCAGAGCAGTTTTATGACTGATTTTATCAAAGGCAAGTTGAAGGCTATGGGCAACGGCAATTTATTAGAAACAGAAAAAGTCAGAACTATACCCTTGTCTTTTTCCCCAGAAGCTATTGCAGTCTTTGATTCGGGGCGTGAGTTGTGGAAATACTACCATGCTACCATCAAAAATATTACTATATGGGCAGGCACACAAGCAAGCGTAAATGCCTCCTTATATGACATCAGAGCATTTTTTCAGGGCAGAAACGAGCAAGGCAAAATGAATAACAAAAGCGAAGATGAAACTTATAACGAACTACTTGATAATTTAAGAGATACACTAAAAATTCTTGCCCAAAAAATAGAACTGAAGGTGTATGAATATGGGTTTTTGAAAAGGTAATCATGGACAGCAAAAGACGTGAAAGGACAGGGAGTTTTTACAGTCCCAAAATCTGGGTAGAACTTTCCCAAAAATACTTGGCAGACACTTTGGGTGAAAACTGGCAAGATGAATACTACATTTGGGACTGCGCCGCAGGAACAGGGAATCTATTGGCAGGACTGACCAATAAATTTCATATTTGGGCTTCTACCCTTGACCGACAAGATGTGGACGTGATGAAAGACCGCATTAAAAATGGTGCAAATTTGTTAGAGAATCATGTTTTTCAGTTTGATTTCTTGAATGATGATTTTTCAAAACTGCCTAAAAATCTGCAAAATGTGATTAATGACCCTAAAAAGCGGAAAAAATTGGTGATTTATATTAATCCACCGTATGCGGAGGCAAGTAATAAAAAGACATTACAAAGCAGAAAACAAGGGAATAGAGGCGTAGAGCAAAGTAAAATAAATGAAAAGTATGCGAGATATTTAGGGCAAGGGAACGCAGAACTGTTTGCACAGTTTCTTACTCGCATTTACTTCGAACTTCAAGGAGTTACCATTGCTCACTTTTCAAAGTTAAAAATTTTAACAGGGCAACATTTTATCAATTTTCGCCAGTTCTTTTTGGCAAAATTGCAAAAATCTTTTGCTGTTTCTGCCAATACTTTTGACAACGTAAAAGGGCAATTTCCTATTGGTTTTATGATTTGGAATACAGATAAGAAAGAAAAATTTGAGGAAATTATTGTAGATATTTATGATAAAGACAAGCAATTGATTGACACGAAGAGTTATTTTGCTTATGATGATAGCCAATATATTAACGACTGGATTAAGCCTTTTAGGGCAAGTAAAGAGCAAAATGGCATTATTGGGAAGTTCCCCTTCAAGGGCAATGATTTTCAAAATCAGAATCTTATCCAGATTGTGCAGCCACAGATGGAATACAATGTAGAAGCAGGTCAGTTTTTAATTAATCAGCATAATTTAATCCAATCTTGTATCTATTTTGCAGTCCGAAAATGTATCCCTGCCACTTGGCTGAATGATGTTGACCAGTTTCTGTACCCTAACAACGGTTGGGAAATAGATACTGATTTTCAAAACGATTGTCTTGCTTATACCCTGTTTACCAATAACATACAATCCAAATATGGTACCAATCATTGGATTCCTTTTACAGAATACGAAATAGATGCACGTGCTAAATTTGAGAGTAATTTTATGGCGCATTTTATTTCAGGAAAGCTAAAACACGAAGGCAACGGCACTTTGTTAGATAATGAAAAACCAAGAACTACTCCTTTGGTATTTTCCGCAGAGGCGCAAGCCGTTTTTGAGGCAGGGAAAGCGTTATGGACTTATTATCACAAAGTTATCAAAGAAATTCCGCTTTCATCTCTAACAAAAGAAACGCTTAATGCTTCTTTTTACGACATCAGAGCATTTTTTCAGGGCAGAAACGAGCAGGGCAAAATGAACAACAAAAGTGAAGATGAAACTTATAACGAACTACTTGATAATTTGAGAGATACACTAAAAATTCTTGCCCAAAAGATAGAGCCAAAGGTGTATGAATATGGGTTTTTGAAAAGGTAGTAAACAAAATAAACAATGAAATACGGGAATATCAGAGAAGAAGAACTCAAAAACAAGCTCGCACAGGATTATTTTTGGTTGTACGACTGCACCCGAATTATCGG
>JALOMS010000633.1 GCA_025455345.1 Thermoflexibacter sp.
CAGGTGCTACTATCATTCTTAGACCTGCTATTTTTCCTACTATTCCTGATAGAGGATTCATACTTGCATTTGCATTTTTGCTAAGTGCTTCCCCTTGGATAGTAGTAGCAACATTGACTAACTTTAACGTCTTGATTTCCAAAATATCATCTTCTATTTTTTTGCCTTTTACTGTAACTTCTTTCAAAAGCATAGTATTATTGCTTAATTTAAACACCTGCTCGATTTCTTGTTGTCTTTTGCTATGTTTAGCCAGTACTGTATCTATCTCAAAAAAGGCATTGATAGATTGATAAGGGGGGATTGGTGGATATTTTTTTCCTTGTAGTTCAACTTTGATATTTTTTTCATCTTCTACATTGAATAGGATTTCAGCACTGTCCATAAAATAGAGGTCATTAGTTTGGAAGTTACCATTCTCATCTATATCTGCATTAGCATAAATTCCCTTTTGTGGATTTATCAAACTTATGCTTTTGGATTTCAAGAGTCTATCATCTTGACTTTTTACATTGCCACTAATCGGAATCCCCTGCTCTATAAAATAGGAAATAGGAGGCAAATCATTATTTATCAAATCTTTCCATTGGAATCTGCGCCAGCCCTGCGTAAGCAATAAGTCGTTCAGAGCTTTATTGCTCTCTGGCGTATTTTTTAGGTAATAAGTAGGATTTTCTATTTTCCCTTTTAGTTCGGCAGTAAGCCCAAAATAACTCAATAGGTTGTCTTCTTCGGATATAGGATTGATTTTTTCTGCATCTATGACTGCCAGCGAAAAATCGCCTTCTATGGCTTTACTGTCTATATCTTGGGCAAAAATAGTGAGTTCTATCTTTTCTCTTGGTTTATAATTTTGCTTATTCTTACCAATATTTAAAAGGATTGTTGGAGAAAAGCGAATATGCACAAGTCGCTCTGCATGAGGAATTCCCTGTGCGTCAAAGAGTGTAAACTGAACTAAGCCATCAGGGAAAATTTCTTTGGGAATATCTTCTATAAATACACTACTGATAAGAGAATCGCTGTGGGTATAAAAAACTTTTCCTTTGGACTGTGCTATTATCCAGAAGTTTTTTTGTGGGAGAGAACAATACACTTTTAATCTTAATTTTTCATTAGGTAAATGTTCTATATTCATTACATATCCTTGCGGCAAGATGCGTGGCATTGCTACGGTTATCGTTTTGGATTGATTTGCCCATCTTACAGTTGCTTTGTAAGCACGACCACCGACAGGATTGAGTTTGAAACTGCCTATCCCCATCTCATTACTCTTAAATGTTGCAGATTTTACCCCCTCACTATCCCATACTTCGCCTTCTACTAAGACTCCTTCCCCATTGGTATCTACGGCTTTAAACCCCAATTTATTGGGCAAATCATACACCAAATCACCACCTTCGGGAAAAAATTGGATATCAATATCAGCAGATAGCTTGGGGAAGACAGTTGTTTTTTGTTTGTTATGGTTAATGATTTGAATGTTTTTCTCAAAAAAAGCCTCTGTATCCCAGTTTCTCATGTAATTGGTATATGCCCTAATCCGATAATTTCCATCATTGATAGAATCCGCCAAATCAAAATTACCATGAGTAGAAAACTGATTGACACTTAATTGTAAACGTTGTACCAATTGATTCTCCTCATTAATAAGTTCTACATAGAGCGTTTTACTTAGCTCGATATGAGCCAATTCATTTTGTAAATACGCTTTAAACCAAATCGTTTCCCCTGCGACGTACTGCGTTTTGTCAGTATGTAGGTAGGCATTTTCTTTGGGTTGTTTTTGATAAAATTCTTGTAAGCGCGCAAGCAATACTTTTTTCCAATCATCATTAAAAAAAGTAAAAGCAGAAAAAATGTAAAGGGAAAGGAATGATATGAGTAATACAAATAGTAGCTTTTTCATCTTATACATCATTTTTTGTGTGGAATAAACCTTAATATTCTAAAAACTTCAAAAAAGACAAAAAGTTATAGTTTCTTATGATAAGTAAGTGTGCAAATAAAATTCCCTCTGATGCGAATCTAAGTCTTATGCCCCAAAATGCTTTTAAAACACCTAATCCAAAATTTATGTTAAAATCTATCTAAAAATTTTGGAAATAGCAAACTTATCTTTTTACTTTGCGTTGTAAAGATAACAAAACGCTTTTCTATCAACTCCAACACATTGGTAGTTGATTTATAAAGAAAGAGGGAGAGATTAGGCTCAGTGAACTCTTAGCAACCTACGCTCAAAACGCAAGGTGCTACTTCCTAACCCAAATTAGTTTTCGGGAAATATAAATTAATTACAAAAACATGAAAAATTCATTTTCTACTACATCAGGTTCTTTGTACCCGTCTTTCTCACAAAGACAGTCTTCTATTCTTATTTCTTCATCTCTCTCAGGCGCACCTGCACCAGCCTGCATGATGTGCTGTTGTTGCTGTTAATTCAGTAAACAGTAACCAATGAACAGTTACCAATTTACTAATTATCAATTTCTTATCTTATAAAATCAAATTGACTTATTAGTAATTTGTAATTAAAAATTAGTAATTCCATTCATAATTTATAATTCATAACTCATAATTAAAAAAAAATCATGTCTAATTACAAATTCGAAACCTTACAACTACACGCAGGTCAAGAAATTGACCCAACTACAAGGTCAAGGGCAGTACCTATTTACCAAACGTCCTCTTACGTATTCAAAGATTCAGACCACGGAGCTAACTTGTTTGCTCTCAAAGAGTTTGGCAATATCTACACACGCATTATGAACCCTACTACTGACGTTTTTGAGAAACGAATAGCGGCATTGGAAGGGGGCGTAGCGGCATTGGCAACGTCTTCTGGGCAGGCGGCGCAGTTGTTGGCTCTGCACAACTTCTTGCAAGCGGGCGATACGCTGGTGAGTAGTCCTTACCTCTACGGCGGCACGTACAACCAATTTAAGGTGGCTTTCAAACGCTTAGGCATTACCGTTAAGTTTGCCGCTTCTGATTCCGCAGAAGACCTTGAAAAAGAGATAGATAGCAACACCAAAGGTATTTATTTGGAAACCATTGGCAATGGGGCATTTAGCGTTCCAGACTTTGAAAAAGTAGTAGCAGTTGCCAAAAAACATGACCTCCCTTTGGTGGTGGACAATACTTTTGGTGCAGGTGGCTACCTCTGCCAACCTATCAAGCATGGCGCAAACGTGGTGATTCACTCCGCAACCAAGTGGATTGGTGGGCATGGCACTACGATTGGTGGCGTGATTGTGGACGGTGGTAACTACAACTGGGGCAATGGCAAATTCCCTCAATTTTC
>JALOMS010000634.1 GCA_025455345.1 Thermoflexibacter sp.
ATCTTCTTTGTGGGCTGTCCAATAAAAATCGCCACTTACTACATCTTTGGGCTTAAATAATACAAAACAATCTTTGAAATATTTTTTGAGGTCATTATTGGTAGGCAAAATAGCCATTTGTATGCGTTTGGCATAGTTAATACTGTCTGCCAAATCCTTATTTTTCTTTTCTATGATTTCATTTTTCCTTTGAATTTCTCCATTTTGTTGATTGACCACTTCTAAGTTGATATTGAGTTCTTCATTGGTTTGTTTGAGTTCCTCATTGAGTTCTAAAAGGCGAACAGATTTTTCCTTGATTTCATGATGTTGGGATTTTAGGAGTTTATTGGCTTTTTTCTTTAGCCGATTGCCTCTCCAAAGTGCGAAAACTAACCCAAATATCAATACAAAACCACCTATAAAGATAGAATTGAGCAAATTTTTGCGTTGATTATCTGCTTTGAGCATGTCTATCTCGTGTTTTTGTTTTTCATTTTGGTAGCGATTTTGTAGCTCTTGTAATCTTCTAAATTTTTCCTCGTTAAAAATGCTGTCTCGATATGCAATGAAAAGTTTTTGATATTGGTAGGCTTGAGCAAAGTCTTTCCTTTGGGCATATACTTGGGAAAGTGTTTCATAAGATTCTTGTAAAACTTGCTTAAAACCCGCATTTTGAGCTATTTCTATTCCTTGCTTAGCAAAAAATATAGTGCTATCCAAGGCATTTTTGCCTAATTGGGCTTTGGCAATGTTATTAGAACAATACGCTATGCCGCGCCTATTTTTTTGTTGAAAATAGATAGCTAAGGCATAAGATAGGTATTCGAGAGCTTCTTTGTACTGTCCTTGTTTGGTAAGGATTACGCCCAAAAGATTGGTTGCAGTAGCTATTCCTCCTATATTTTTTTGTTTTTTTCTTGTTTCTAAGGCTTTTTTATAATAATAATGGGCTTTGGATAGGTCATTTTCTTCGCTATGAATATTCCCCAACGTCAAGTAACAAAACGCTATACCGTTAAGATGATTGATGCTTTCAAAAGACTGTAATGCTTTGATTGCATATTCCACCGCTTGTTTGTAATTCTCCAACTTACCATTTATCTCTGCCAAATTTTGTAAGGCAAATCCCATCTGTTCTTTGTCATCTATTTTTTCGGAAAGTTCTAATCCTTGCTGTCCCATGCTCAGTGCGGTTGCATAATCACCTTTATTGCCGTAGATAAAACAAAGATAAGCATAAACTTTTGCTTGGGTATGATACTTTTCTAAGGCTGATGAGAGCGCAATTGCCTGATTACCATAGCTTATTGCGGAGTCGCTCTGTACGTTTCTGTATTCCCAACATAGCTCTACCAATACCTGCACACGTGTAAAGTCTTTGGCAGTAGGCAATATACTTTTAAGACTATCTATCTTTGCATTTTGGGCAAAAGCAAAAACAGAAAGCAATAGTAATATATTGATTACCACTATTTTAAATGTAATAATAAAATAGCCTTTGTTCATTAATTTTTTTGGGACTGTTTACAATAGACGCTTCAAATTAGAAAAGAAATTATACTTTTCAAAAAATGTGATTTTAAATTTTCGAAAACTTAATATATGATTTGTGATAAAATAATATGTTTCATCTTTTATAATAATAATCAGTTAGTTATAAATTTTATATATACTTTTGTATATAATTTCATTCATTTTCCTACCAAATCACAAGGCAATTTAAAAATACATTCAAGAAATTGCCTCACTGATTAGAGAGATTTTACATTGCCTTGTGGCTCTCTTTTCTTTGAGGCTTCTTAACAAATCATAAGGCAATGATGAAAAACAAGTTTTTCAATTATTCCAAAAATGAGAACATTGCCAAGTTCTCTGCGGAACTAAGTCCACAAGATTACTACAACTCCTATCTTGGTATGTGGTACTTCTGTCTAGTCTTGACCTTCCTTGCCCAAATGTTAAGTTTGGGAAGTGAATACAGTTATTTCTCACAAGTGTTTAGTAGCTCGCTTTCAGGTGCGTTGCTTATCCTTGCAACGGTCTTATTTTGTCTGTTTATTGAGGCATCAAAATACTTTGTCTTTGGTGCATTTTTCAAACAAATGTTCCTGCTCACCAAGTCATCTATCAATCCTTTTTTATTGGTATTGGGAATATTGATTAGTGGGGTGTCCATCTATGCAAGTGTGATGGGCGGTGGTACTTTTGGCATTGATACTGCAAAGATAGTAAGCACAGAAAGCAAGCATGATTCAGAAATTACAACCTTACGCAAGGAAATAGCAGAACTTCACAAGCGCAATACTTGGAAGGGAAACACTTACATACAAGGCAAAGACAAACAGTTATTGCACACCAAAGAAGCGGAACTAAGCAAGGCTAAACAGCAAAAAGAAGGTGAATTGAAGCAAGTAGAAGCCAAAAACAAGGAATCAGAGCTTACTTATCGCTATTGGTTTGGTGCTTTTGAATTGGTCTTTGTGGTTTGCACTTGGTTTGTCTATTACTTCAAAAAGAGAACAACAATTGAGTGCGCTAAGGAAGTCCCCTTGGATAGCCAAGATGAGAAAGACGTTCCTACCAAAATAGGATTCTCCGCAGTCCCCAACTCCACCATTGCGCCCAATAGTCAAAAAGTAGGTTTTCAGTTTGGCATGAATACGTTTGGGCAAGATACGCCGAAATCAGGGGAATTAGCAAATCCTACTACTTTGAAGGTAAACGGTGAAGGTAATAACCTTGAAAGTAGCGGATTGCCGCCCAATACTTTGAAGGTAGTGGAAAAAGAGTACATACAATTAGGTACAAATGAAAGGATATGCAAGCACTGTAATTCTAAGTTTACTTTCAAACATTGGAACGCTACTTACTGCGGTGAAAAATGCAAGATAGATGCATGGGAAAAGAAAACAGGTAAGAAGTTCAACAAAAAGAAAGGGGGTGCAAAATGAAAGATAAGCACCATGAACCCAAACAAGCAAAGCAAGGAGAAATAGAGGAGCATGAGGAAGTCAGGGAAACGAAACCTATCATTTGGACTGATGAAATGTACCACTTGCACAAAATAGAAACTCAAAACGCTTTTTATGTGGACACGATAGAAAAACAAAGTACAATGATTGAGTTACTCAAAGAAAAGGTAGCATACTTAAAAGAACAATTGAAAGATAAGTAAACAAAAACACCCTTAAAGATATTTTTAAGGGTGTTTTTTTGAATAACCGTTATATTTTCTTACACGCTTTCATCATTTCAGCTAAAAAAACATATAATTGCTTCAAATGCTTTTCCTACATTGTCAAATGAAATTCTACCCCT
>JALOMS010000635.1 GCA_025455345.1 Thermoflexibacter sp.
TTTTCAAGATAATGGGATAGGTATTTCTTCTGAATATAAAGATAAGGTTTTTGACAAATTTTTTAGAGTTCCTACTGGTAATATTCACAATATCAAAGGCTACGGATTGGGATTGAGCTATGTAGCCAGTGTTATACATCAACACGGCGGAGCTATCAGCGTAGAAAGTAAGGAGGATATAGGAAGTATATTTACTATATCCTTACCCAAAGGGAAAGCATAATTTTATTTAAAGTATTGCATTGGTTTACGACCATTAGCTTTCTTGGATAAGAGCCATCAAATCATCTAAGCTCAATTTGCCACTTACTTCCGTACCTTCCAGAAGACTGTCTGCCAAATCTCTTTTGTCTTGATGGAGTTTTACGATTTTTTCCTCTATCGTTCCTTTGGTAACAAGGCGATAAATAGTAACAGGTCTTTGTTGCCCAATTCGATGTGCGCGGTCTGAGGCTTGGTCTTCTACGGCTGGATTCCACCAAGGGTCCATGTGAATCACATAATCTGCGGCGGTAAGATTCAGTCCTACGCCACCCGCTTTAAGGCTAATTAGGAATACCTCACCCTCTCCACGTTGGAAGGCATTAATAGCGTCTTGACGTTGCTTGAGAGGAGTGCTACCGTCTAAATACTGGTACTTAATTTTTTTATTGTTAAGATGCTCTTTAATAAGTTCCAGATGTCCTACAAATTGGCTAAAAATCAATGCTTTATGTCCATTTTCTATCAACTCATCTACTATTTCAGCAAGCAAATTGAGCTTGGAACTTTCTATGTGCGTATCAGGCATCACAAGTTTCGCATTACAACACATACGCCTTAGTTTCATAATTTCTGCTAAAATCTGGAATCTCTTATCTCCCTCATTGCCTTGTATATTTGTAATTCTTTGTATTGCATTTTGTCTTAATGCCTCGTAGAGAGCTACTTCATCATCACTCATCTCTACGGTCAAGGTAATTTCTGTTTTGCTTGGCAACTCATCTAAAACTTGGCTTTTCCTACGACGCAAAATAAAGGGTTGGATGAGTTTTTGGAGTTGTCTGCGTTTTTCTTTGTCTAAATTTTTTTCAATAGGGATTGCAAACTTTTCATTAAATTTCTCCAAAGAGCCTAATAAACCGGGATTAATAAATTTGAACAAATTCCAAAGCTCTCCCAAATGATTCTCGATGGGAGTTCCTGTTGTAATTATCTTAAAATCAGCTTGTAAAGACATTGCCGCTTTTGAGCGTTTGGTATTCATGTTTTTAATATACTGCGCCTCGTCAAGCACTACGGTTGCCCAGTTAGTTTCTGCAAATCCTTCTACTTCTTGTTGCAAAAGACCATAGCTACAAATCACTAAATCAAATGGTTGCAAAGTTTTCAGTAAAATATCTCTGTCTTTTCCACCAAACAAAATAGGTTTTAAAGTAGGGGCAAATCGCTCTATTTCTATTACCCAGTTTCTGGTTACCGTCGCAGGCGCAACCACCAAAGTAGGAGCCTTTTCGGCTCTTTCTAAGATAATCGCTAATGCTTGGATTGTTTTCCCAAGTCCCATATCATCTGCCAAACAAGCACCTACTCCCCAGTATGCCAGACGCGCCAGCCATTGGTAACCTTCTATCTGATAGTTTCGTAATTCTGCTTGTAAGGTCGATGGGACTTTAGGCGTAATGGATTGTGCATTTTTAATTTTTTTGATTTGTTCCTTCCATTTTTTATCAACTTCAATATTTTTCAAATCATCAGCAAAATCTTGGAAAGCTAAACTTGCTAAGTTATGGAATCTTAAACCATCTTTGGTAAAATCAGAAAATGTGCTTAGTTCTCTTAAGCGTTTGCGAAACTCTTCGGTCAAAGCCATAAACTTTCCATCATCTAATTGGATAAAGCGTCCTTTCGCATTTTCCATCATTCCTAATAGTTGGTGCATAGAAATGACTTTGTCATCTATTCGCAACTCTCCACTTACATCAAACCAATCATTACCCTGATTTACTTTCAAATACAAATTGTCAAAAGAGGCTTTCCCTGAAATCTTCAGTTTTTCGCCCTCAGGCCACTCTATGACGATTTTTTCTTTGATGACATCTAAATCTATCAATACATTTAGGCAATCTTCTGGTTCTTCGAATAACCACTCGTTTGTCCCGTCATCATAGTTAGAAAGAGTAGGGCTACTTTTGATAACCTCACGCGTATTTATTTTCTCTTCTTTAAAATTTCGTGAGGTCTGTGTTTTCTGACCTTCAATAGTTGCAAATACATTTTCGTTGCCTAAAGCTGGTTTGAAATAAGGCGGAACAGAAACAAAAGGTTTTACAAAAAACTCTACTTTAAAACCCTGTCCAAAAGGAACTAAATGGACATGTGTACGGCTATCGGATTCTACTTTAGGGATTTCTTTGCCATGTTCTCCTATGGCAGAGTGTATAGTTACTAAGCCACCTATATTTGTTATTGCTTTGGCAAGATAGTCCTTTGCTTTTTCTGGTACTACCAATTTCTTATTGCCAATAATTTCAGCAATTTTGCCATGAATCTCGTTAACTTCTATGACTTGGTAGCGTGTAGGTGTTTCCTTCACTACATTTACGCCTATACCACCTATAGAAGTAGAGAAACCTACTTCATAGTTTTTGCCTTTGCTTTCTACGATGAGTTCTGGCTCTATTTTGACCAATTCGCAAGTTATGCCTGAGTTCTCTAAAAATAAGAAAGGATGCCCTATCAAGTGAGGAATTGCTTTATTAAAATCTACATAATAGTTATTCCCACCATAGTAGCCATATCCCTCATATTGGATTGCATTCGCGACCTTAATATCTTGAGGGATTAGATTCTCCAAATCACCCTCTTTTAATCGTTTGAGTGCCACATTGCGCCCCGCAGACCAGCCATTTTTTGATAATTTTTGCTCCTTTGGAGTGATGACTTTTCTATCAAAATCTATAAACCAAGCTAAGCGAGAGCTATTATCTGAGCGTTTGCCTTTCGCATTTATCCCAAGATATTCTAATGCTTTTAGTGCTTTATTCCATTCTTCTTCTATAGGAACTACGCGCACTATGCTTTCCAACCCTATTTTTCTCTGAATTTCTTCGACTTTCTGATTATAGTTATTGTCATAGTTAGAAATCAAAGTCAGCAAGTTAGCATATTCGAAGGCAAACCATTCGTATCCATTTTTGAGAGAAAGCGTATAGTTATCTCTGACACTGGAAGACAAAGGTTTTGCTTTTTCTACTTTTACCCAATAGAGTACCAAAACTTTTATCAAACGCTCCATTTGGGAATTGGGCAAAG
>JALOMS010000636.1 GCA_025455345.1 Thermoflexibacter sp.
TATCAGGATTTTATAAATCAGATAGATACCGTAGTAGTTGGGCGGAAGACCTACGAAAAAGTCATCAGTATGGTGGGTATAGAGGCCTTTCCTCACAAAGACAAGGTGTGTTATGTGATGACGCGGCAAGCATATCAAACAGAGGGGAATGTCATTTTTTATCAAGGCGACTTGGGACAGCTCATTGCCGAACTAAAAGCGCAACAAAGTGAGAAGCATATTTTTTGTGATGGTGGGGCAGAAATAGTAAATGAGCTAATAAAAACAAACTTGATAGACGAGTATATCATTTCTATAATTCCTATTTGCTTAGGGAGTGGCATACAACTTTTCAAAAAAGGCAGACCAGAGGCAAAGCTATCTTTGATAGACTGCAAGAAATACTCAACGGGATTGGTACAATTGCATTATATTACTTGAATCTGCGAAACTTATATTTATCCTTCTTTAGAAATTATCAATCGACAACATTACCAAAGTACAACCCTCAATGGTTTCTATACCTTTTTGTTGTGCAAGCCTTTCTAATTCTGGANNNTTTATCCTTCTTTAGAAATTATCAATCGACAACATTACCAAAGTACAACCCTCAATGGTTTCTATACCTTTTTGTTGTGCAAGCCTTTCTAATTCTGGATTTTCTGTACCTGGGTTAAAGATGATTCTTTGAGGATTCAATGTAAAAATATACTCATACCACTCTTTTTGGTGAAGAGGGTTGATGTATAATGTAATGGTGTGTACATTATCGAATAGTTTGCGGTCGGTGTAGATAGGTTCGCCAGCTACTATACCTTCTTTTTTACCTAAATTAATGATTGGATGCCCTTTGGATACCAAACGATTCGCCGCCATATTCGCATAACGTTCTGGATTTTCTGATGCGCCAATGATAAGAGTGGTTTTGGGAAACTTAGCCATAAACACAAGTATTATCTAATTTACTCTATAAAGCATTTTGGCTTGGATTAAGTTCAAATAGATGTAATAAAAAAGAGGCTATCCTGATTTCGGACAGCCTTTATAAAATTTATGATTGAGTATCGATTAGAATGTTAATAAATCAATTTTTACATCTGCATCTAAACCTAAATCTTCTACTTCCATTTTCATGTCATCGTCCCATTCGTGATAAAACCAGTTTATCTTTACATCTGCTCCAGATTCCTGATAGTTTTTTAATAGTCGCAATATTTCGAGTATTGCTTTAGAAGACGCTGTATTGAAGTAAGTAAGTTTGCAATTAAATATAAGCGTTTTTTTGCCTTGGGAGGTATATTGGTTGAGCCAGTCTATTAGTTTTTGATAAAACTCAAAGGTCTCTTCCAAATAAGATTCTCCTGCTATTTCGCAAACGCCTGTTTCAGCATTAAAATTGACAGTTGGTATAAAAAATTCTGTTTTTTCTCCTTTGATTTCAATATTCTCCATAAGTAAGTATTGATTTATTAGTTATTCGGCTTTGCTTGTCTTGGATACATCTACAGATATAATAAAGTAGGAAAAGTCCTCATTGATGGGTGTAACTTCTACTCTCAGAGGATTTTGGGCTTTGATAGCTATATCTACCAATCCAATATTCGCTCCCTTGTGTCCCTCTCGTCTGGGTAGATTGCGTAAATCTCTTTTGAGTTTTCTAAGCCCTTCTATATCTAACTCATTCACGGTGTTACATTTGTCGATAATCTCAGGAACATCTTCATTCCTAATCAGATTGCCTGATACTAAAGTAAAGTATTCGTCGGATTCACTTAATTGGAAAGTCCCATTACCCGATATTTTAATTCTGGCTTCTCCAAATACATTACGTTCGGCAGAATGATGTGCGATATTCTGAGCCAACTCAATAAAAATTGAGAAGATTTTTTTACTTGTCAATGGGTCTGTATCAAATCTTGATTTGATATCTTCACTTATCTTTGCTAAAATGGTTTCAATAAAAGGACCTTTGTAATAAATTATTACATTATTTTCCTCGAAATCCATATAATAGTCAAAGATATTGATTTTGTTAGTCATATTCTTTGGCGTATTTTTGATTAAGCGAATATCCAGAAAATAGCTTTTATATGCAAGTTGTTTAACCAATGTTGGCACAATTTTCTATTTTTGCTGATTTTATTGTAAGATTAAAACTTATTTATATATTTTCCAAAAAAAATACAACATTAAGTTTTATAGGTAATGAAGGAGGTAAAGTTAAATAGCACTAAGAGATAAGCAAAGTTTTATGTATCCTTGCAAAGGTATAAATTGCTTTTTTTATATTACAAAAATATTTTAACAAAAATCAAGCAAAAGTAATAAATTATAAAAAAAAATTATGGGTTGTAATCTAAGGGTAAAAAATCTGCCATACCTACTTTTGCCCAGTAGCCATATTGGAATAGGGCGAGTGGGTTTTCTACGTTGCCATTGGTGTAGAATATCATAGGTGCGGGTTGCGACATTTTCAACCAAGAAACTTGATAAACAGGGGTATTGCTGATGAATCTTTCTATCCTTCCGTTATAGACTATTTTAAGCATTTTACTAAATTTGAATAGTCTTTGTGTATTATTCTCTCCATATAGCAACAAGTCTTTATGCGGATTTCTGACTATACTTACTTCTGTATTCATAGCTGAAGATGTATAGACTTCAAATCCACTTTTAGCGGTGCTATCCATCGCCAGACATTGGAGAAAATGCCTCAAAGAACCTTTGTAGGCTTCGTACCTTGCATTTTCCCAATTTATTCTTTCTTTATCATTTTTGGGTGTAAGCGATTCATATTTGGCTTGTCCGTTGTACTTATTTGTCCCATTTTTATCTATTTCAAAGTTTTCTAATAGATAGGTGATTTTATACCCTAATGCGCGATTCTCTATGATAAGCCAGTCGCTGGCAATTGCCTTAAATACATTGCTTTCTTCGTCTTCTACAAAATCAATAACTCCTTCGTTAGTAATGACGCATTTGTCGTTATTGGCAGACTGTCCCAGAAAATAACTTTTAAATTTCTTCAACTGCTTCTTCCATTTTTTGTCCACTTCGCCCTTTACTTGTACTTCTTGTAGCATGGTGGTTTGGGCTTGTAGCATGATATCCAAAGCAATGGGCTTTGAGGAAATCATTATTTCTTGTTTGTATGGCAAATATCCTACAAAGGAAAATACGATTTCTTGTTTGCCCATGGGCGCATTGTCTATTAAAAATTTGCCTTGAGCATTGGTGGTAGTTCCTTTGGTTGTATTAGAAATAAATACATTGACAAACTCCATTGGTTTGCCTGTGGTTTGGTCTATGACAGTTCCTGTGATACTCCCTTCGCTAATTTGGGCAAGAATGGGGAGATGCGTCATTGTAATATAGATTAAAATCACGACATACTTTTTCATAAAAGAATAAAAATTTAAGCCGATTTCCTTTTTAATTTGCATGATTGATTATAACAAGTAGATGAAATTATAAAAAATTGACGAGGATTTTTACAAATTTAAACGATTGGAAACAAATAAGATGAAAAAAGTTGTATTAATTACAGGAGCTTTAGGGGGCATAGGCAAAGCATTGTGCAAGATATTTTATGAGGAACATTGGTTTGTCATAGGTACGGATATTAGGATTAAAGATATTGCTCCTCACTGTGAAATAGGTATGCACTTGGATTTGGACAAGTTGTGTAAAGATGAGGGTTATAGGGCAAGTGTACTTACTCATATTGAGCAATATACCAATAAATTAGACCTTCTTATTAATAATGCGGCTGTGCAGTTATTATCCCCTACTGAAAGTATCGCTTTGGCAGATTGGTATGAAACCATGAACGTGAATCTGACAGCTCCTATGC
>JALOMS010000637.1 GCA_025455345.1 Thermoflexibacter sp.
TATTGGTTTATATAGGCTCTTATTTCAGAAAAAATGAGAAAATAGATGAGAATAGATTTTTGGGAGAAGTCATTTTAAGCATACCTTTTTTTGTTTGCTTAATGTTGCTTTGTCTGTTACCTATACTATTTTCATTTAAAGCGATTGGTAATGACAGAACACTTACTATTGTTGCTTTTTTTGTGGTAATATTTGTTGCTTATTTCTCTTTCCAATTGGGCTATCGCACGCTTTTTTCAAGGAAAATTGCTTTGTTTTTTGCTATAATGTGCCTATTATTATTGGCTTACGGGGCAAGATACAGGTGGACGAATGAAGTATATGGTGCAAAAATATACGCCGAACATTTTGATAGAACAATTGACTATTTATTGGAGCTAAAAGCCAAAAAGCATAGACAGCCTGTTGGTATAGACCCAATTACCCTACCGCCTGGCTCTTTAGAAAGAAACTCTTTTTCGGCAGATACGCTTTTCTGGTTCAATAAGGACTTTGCAAATGCCTATCAGTTGGGGTATAAGGTATATAGCAAATAATTTTAACAAATATTTAGATGTAATAAATTTAAAAATTGATTTTTTATTTAAAAAAATATTATATTTGTAATATATTTAATCTTATAAATCAATACACTTGCTTTTCGAAGAAGAAATCATACCTGATAATACTGATTTAAAGGGGGCAAAAAAAGTTACCTTTTTTGCAGATGTGATTTTGCCTGTGCCTGTCGAAGGACGCTTTACCTATCGCATACCCGCAGAGTTAAATGAGAAAGTCAAAGAAGGAGCAAGGGTCGTAGTCAATTTTGGTAAAAGGAGGGTATTGACAGGTATAGTCATGCGTGTTCACCAAGAAGCTTCTCTTACTCATCAGGCAAAATATTTATTGGAGTTATTGGACGAGATTCCTATCGTAAATCCCTCACAATTAAGATTTTGGGAATGGATAGCAGATTATTATATGTGTTATTTGGGAGAGGTGATGAATGTTGCATTGCCTTCGGGTTTGAAATTGAGCAGTCTTTCTAAAGTCCAACTCAATCCTAATTTTGGAATTTTGCAAGAAAATTATCAAATTCCTTTGGCAGCCAAAGAGCAAATATTGATTGATAACTTGCAAAACGATAATGCACTTACTTTTGAGCAAATAGGCTCTTTATTGAATATTAAAAATATTTATCCAATTATTAAATCTTTATTGTTCAAAGAGGCAATTATTGTTTTTGAAGAGCTTAAAGAAAAATATAAACCCAAGATTATCAAAAAAATTCGCTTATCTAAGCACTATATTAATGATTTAGAAAGACTTACAGAACTATTAGATAGCTTAAATACTGCAAAGAGAGGTGCAACAAAACAGCAAGATGTCATTCTAAAGTATTTATCAGAAATTTCTATAGATTCGCCTACCTCACATCACCAACAAGGACTACCCAAATCTTCTTTTATAAAAGTAGGTATTTCTGAATCTTCCTTACATTCGCTGATTAAAAAAGGTGTTTTTGAAGAATTTGAGGAGATTGTTTCTCGTTTTCAAGAGTATGATTCTGAGCCTTTAAAAGAGATTTCGCTTAATGATTATCAAAAAGATGTCATTGGACAGATTGAAAATATCTTTGATGAAAAGCAAATAGTGCTTTTGCATGGAATTACTGGAAGTGGGAAAACTGAAATGTACATAGATTTAGTAAACAAAACCTTGGCTCAGGGCAAACAAGTCTTGTTTTTGTTGCCAGAAATAGCTCTTACAACGCAGATAGTCAATAGATTAAAGAAAGTTTTTGGAGTAAAATTAGGCGTATATCATTCTCGTTTTTCTGATAATGAAAGGGTAGAGGTTTGGAAAGGAGTACAAGAAGGAAAATTTCCCATGGTGGCGGGGGTGCGTTCTTCTATCTTTTTGCCTTTTGATAACTTAGGGCTAATCATTGTAGATGAAGAACATGACTCTTCCTACAAACAGTACGACCCCGCACCCCGCTATAACGCACGTGATACGGCACTGGTCTTGGCTCACATCCATCAGGCAAAAGTACTGCTCGGTTCTGCAACGCCCTCATTAGAAAGCTATTATCAAGCACAACACAAAAAATATGGTTTTGTAGTGGCTAATAAACGCTTTGGAGATGCTCAATTACCAGAAATCAAATTGGTAAATATGAGTACAGAACGCAAGCAAAAAACATTAAAATATAATTTTTCTTCTTTGATGTTAGGTGCAATGGAAGAAAATTTACAAAAAAAGGAGCAGATAATCCTATTTCAAAATAGAAGAGGTTTTGCTCCACACCTCATCTGCGAAGAGTGTAGTTGGATTCCTACTTGCATTAACTGTGCCGTTAGTCTAACCTTCCACTTGGCTTCCAATGAGTTACGTTGTCATTATTGTGGATATAGAGAAGCACCACCCGCCTCCTGTCTGAACTGTAGCTCTACGCGTATCAAAACAGTGGGTTTTGGAACAGAAAAAATCGAAGATGAGCTAAGACTTATTTATCCTGAAATTGCTGTCCAACGCATGGATTTGGACACGACTCGCTCTAAGTATAGCTACCAAACCATTATCGAAGATTTTGCAAATCAGCAAATAGACGTACTGATAGGTACACAGATGGTAACGAAGGGTTTGGATTTCGACCATGTCAGTTTAGTGGGGATTTTTGACATAGATAGGCTCATTCATTTCCCAGATTTTCGCTCTCACGAACGCACCTTCCAATTGCTTACTCAAGTAAGCGGGAGAGCTGGACGCAAAGACAAAAAAGGAATGGTCTTAATTCAGACAGCAAAACCGCAACATTCGCTATTGGATAGGGTGATTAACCATAACTATGAAGGTTTTTATGAAGATGAGATTTTGGAACGGGAAAAGCATTTTTACCCACCTTTCTCTCGCCTCATCAATATAACAATTAAGGCTGAAGAACAAACGCTGGCGATAGAAGCGGGAAAAGAGCTAAGCCAAAAACTGAAAGCAATCTTAGGAGAGGGGCGTGTCTTAGGTCCTGTACCTGCAATCATTGAAAAAATCCGCAATCAATACTTGCAAAATGTAATGATTAAATTGGAAAGAGATAAAATTAATCTTAAAGTAGTAAAACAAGCGATAAAAGAGCAAATGATAAATCTAACAAGCAACAAAAAATACAAGACTTTGTACATTGTTCCCGATGTTGACCCTATGTAAATAAGCAAATTAAATGCTCAAAGAAAACAAACAAACTTGCGAGCGTCGCACTTTTTGCTAAGCAACTAAGTAAGTAAGCAAATTAAATCGACATTGTAAAATACCCTGAAGGGTATATAAGTATTTGATAATGAGCAGAACACGCTAAAGCGTATTTTACAATAAAAATGCACAATTACTTAAGTAATTTAACTTTTCTAAGCGTTCTTTGTATTGAAGTCCCTTTAGGGACGATATATTTGTAGAAAATGGAATTTTAGCACAACGCATAAGTCCCGTAGGGACGTAACTATTTCATTAACAAATACTTGTACCGTCCCTACGGGACTTAGATTTTGGGCTTAATTTAGTTTCTACAAAGCTTATGTCCCTAACGGGACTTCCAGTCTGGGACTACATATTTGTAGAAATTGGAAGTTTAAAGCAATAAGTAAGTCCCGTAGGGACGACACAAAAATTTGCTAATGAAATAGTTACGCACCAGAATGGAATTCCTTATGGGATTTAGATTTTGGGTTTAATTTAGTTTCTACTTATGTCCCTAACGGGACTTCCAGTCTGGGACAGAAAAGGCGTTTATTTTTGTTGAAATACTTAAGTAATTCAACAAAAATAAATGTATATTTATATCTTCGTAAATCTTTGAAAATTAATTATCGAACACTTTGCGAAATGTCGCACCATTTGTGTTCGATAATTTTGCCTAATTACTGATGTCGTACTTAGCAGGACTTAATGACGCAATGAAAAAATTGTCAAATAACCAAAATTTTTAGATAAAAGCAGTCATCATAAAAATACTTATCCATGCTTCATTTTTTAAAAGATTTTTTAAAAAAATATTTTACCACCAAAGCCGAGTTCCACAGAGAGTTACAGAAACTTCAAAAAGAAGTACATGCTAACCGCCTCTTGCTTGGACAAATCAAAGTTCAGCAAATTAAGGACAATAGCCTCATTAACTCTATCCAAGAGGCTGAATTCCAAGCCTTTTCGCAGTTTGGTGATGACGGCATTATCCAATACCTCATACAGTTACTGCCTATCCCCTACCCTATTTTTATAGAGTTTGGTGTAGAAAAATATACAGAATCCAATACACGATTCCTACTCCTAAACAACAACTGGCGGGGGTTGGTCATAGACGGCGACCAAGAAAATATCAGTTATATCCAACAAGATGAAATCTATTGGCGATATGATTTGACGGCAGTTTGTTCTTTTATCACCGCAGAAAATATCAATGATTTATTTGTGCAAAATGGATTTTCTGGCGAAATAGGCATACTAAGTATTGACATAGATGGGAATGATTATTGGGTTTGGGAAAAAATAGAAGCCGTCAAGCCTACTATCGTGATAGCGGAGTACAATAGTGTATTTGGGAAGTTACCTATTACTATTCCTTATCAAGCTGATTTTGTACGTACTAAGGCTCATTATTCCAACCTTTTTTGGGGTACTTCTTTGGGTGCTTTGTGTCATCTGGCAGAGGTAAAAGGTTATTATTTCGTAGGAACGAATCGCGCAGGAAACAATGCCTACTTTGTAAAAAAAGATAAGCTAAACTTAGATATTACCCCCCAACTCAGTCCCTTGACTTTGGAAAAAGGGTTCACAGATTCTAAGTTTAGGGAATCCCGCAACGAGCAAAATCAGCTTACTTTTCTGCGGGGGCAGGAAAGATTGAAAGCAATACAAGCGTGTGAAGTTTATCATGTCATAGAAAAAAAGATATTCAAAATCAAAGATTTGTTATAATACGCGCGTTGCTTTTGGAATTTGATAAAAATAGTTTTAATTTTATCTAAAACTCAAAAACATGGAAAAACAATATACTAATGGCGAAATCACAGTGGTATGGAAACCAGATGTTTGCATTCACTCTGCTGTCTGTTTCAAAGGGTTACAAAGTGTTTTTAATCCTTCTAAGCGTCCATGGGTCAATATAAATGGCGCAGAAACAGAAAAAATAGTCAGCCAAGTCAATCAATGCCCCTCTAAAGCATTGTCTTTTTTCTGGAATAGCAAAACGGCAGATAATAATAGCCAAACTACTGAAAAAGAAACAGTAGAAACACCAATTGGGGCAAAAATAGAGGTAATTCCCAACGGTCCTCTCGTGGTAGAAGGCAAAATCAAAATTAAAGATGCCAAAGGCGAAGAATCCGAAAAGGATAAAATTTATCTTTGCCGTTGTGGTGCTTCTTCCAAAAAACCTTATTGCGATGGCTCTCACAAAAAGATAGGATTCCAAGATGCCTAATTAATCGCCCATCTAATAGTGCTATGAGATTTAACTAAAGGTAATATGGGATAGGCATTATTTTATTTCTTGCCCATTCTTATATCTACGCCTTTTGGTCATACTTCCATTTTCGTCATAATAACGCCAAGTTCCTTCTTGCAGGTCTTTCTTGTACTCTCCTTTGACTTTTAGTTCTCCATTAGGGTAGTATTCCTTGTAAGCTCCATTTTTTTGTCCGTTTTTAATATCTACTTCTACTTTGGTAGAGCCGTTGGGGTAGATTTCTGTATATTTTTTACTATCCAAATCACTGAGTATAATCTCTAAAGGAGCTTCTATATCAATCATACTATCAACTACTTGGACATCTTTCTCATAAAACTTGGCAAAATAGTCAGGATAAAGCATAGGATTGGTAAATGTAGTTAGCAATTTGGTTTCAAAAACATCTCTCTCTCCTATCAGTTGAAATCCTACTTGGTCAAAGCATTGGATATAGTTGCGATTGGATTGCATATTATTCCAAGTTTCCAAAGAAAGCAAAGGTTTTATAGTTTGTTGTAATACAGGGGTTTGCATATAAATAAATACATTTGCAGAAGAGGAAAATTCTTCGAAAAAGTTGTCAAAAGTTTCGGATTTGGCTAAGGTATTTCTTTCGTTATAGTCATTGATGATGTCTTTGAGAGTCTGGGGGTGATTGCTAAAAATTACATGATTCTCAATGATGGTATAGTAGGGTTTTTCTAATTTTTCAAAAAACTTTCCAAGAAACAAGCGGAAGAACCCTTTGACTGCCATGTATTTGATTGTGAATCCATTATATTCTACTTCTTTAAATCTAACGGGTGTGCGCTTTCGGATTTGGTCACTAATAAAATCCAAGTTACCTTTGGCTTCGCCTATGTCGTCTGCACTGACAATGACCGCTATCTCATTATTTCTGCCAAGTCCTTTGGGTTGCGTTTGTACAAAAG
>JALOMS010000638.1 GCA_025455345.1 Thermoflexibacter sp.
TCTGGAAAAAATGTATAAATTAATTGGTAAAGAGATTCGCTACCCAAAAGAAGCAAGGGAAAATGGCATACAAGGGAAAATTTTTGTACAATTTGTAGTTAATGAAGAAGGAAAACTATCTGATATTCAAGTAATTAAAGGAATTGGCGATGGTTGTGACGAAGAAGCCATGCGTGTAATGGCTTTGACCAAGTGGAATCCCGCAGAACATGAAGGCAAAAAAGTAAAACAAAGATTGGCTATGCTAATTGTTTTTGCTTTAGACTAAATATGCTACCAATTATCAACAAAAAATACCATCTCTCTTACAGAAATGGTATTTTTTATATCTTCTTTACACTATTGCCTCAAAAATTCGCTTCAAAGAAACAGCTTGTTCTATTCTACCTCTTAGCTCACTGATTTTCACCCTTTCCTGCTCGGTCGTATCTCTGTGGCGAATTGTTACCGTTTCGTCTTGGAGCGTTTGGTGGTCGACTGCAATGCAGAAAGGCGTACCTATCAAGTCTTGGCGTGTGTAGCGTCTGCCTATTGCATCTTTTTCTTCGTAAAATACTTTGAAGTCTAATTTCAAATCATTGTAGATTTTTTGAGCTACTTCTGGCAAGCCGTCTTTCTTGGTCAATGGAAAAATTGCCGCTTTGATAGGGGCAAGCGCAGGGTGTAACTTTAAGAAAGTGCGAATCTTATCATTGCCGTCTGCATCTTTGCCAATTTCTTCGGTGTAGGCATTACAAAGCACCATGAGGAAGGTGCGGTCTGCACCTACGGAAGTTTCCACTACATAAGGCACATAATTTTGGTTCACGTCATTGTCGTAGTATTGCTGTTTTTTCTTAGACAACTCTTGGTGATTGCCCAAATCAAAATCAGTGCGCGAGTGAATGCCCTCTACTTCTTTGAAGCCAAAAGGGAACTCAAATTCAATGTCCAAAGCGGCATTTGCATAGTGTGCTAACTTCTCGTGGTTGTGGAATTTTAGCTTTTCCGCAGGAATACCGATTGCCTTGTGCCACTTCAATCGCGTTTCTTTCCAGAAATTGTACCACTCCATTTCAGTTCCAGGGCGAATGAAAAACTGCATTTCCATTTGCTCAAACTCACGCATACGGAAAATAAACTGACGAGCAACTACCTCATTTCTAAATGCTTTCCCGATTTGCGCTATGCCAAAAGGAATTTTCATTCTACCAGATTTTTGTACGTTCAGGAAGTTTACAAAAATACCTTGTGCCGTTTCTGGGCGGAGGTAAATGGTATCAGCGTCCTGTGCTACTGCACCCATTTGTGTAGAAAACATAAGGTTAAATTGGCGAATTTCCGTCCAATTCACTGTTCCTGAAATTTGGCAAGCGATTTTCTCACTGATAATCAACTCTTTCAAATTTTCAAAGTCGTTGGCATTGAGCAGTTCATTCATCTTTTTCAAAAGTGCATCTGCTTCTGCTTCCTTGCCCTCTGCGACCAATTGGTCAGCCTTTGCTTCCAACAAGTGGTCGACTCTGTATCGCTTTTTAGAATCTTTATTGTCAATCATAGGGTCGTTGAAACCCGCCACGTGTCCAGAGGCTACCCATGTATTAGGGTGCATGAAAATAGCCGCATCTATACCCACAATGTTATCGTGGAGTTGGGTCATGGTCTTCCACCATGCCTGTTTGATGTTATTTTTGAGTTCTACACCGTTCTGACCGTAGTCATAAACGGACTGCAAACCGTCATATATTTCGCTGGAAGGGAAGACAAAGCCATATTCTTTGGCGTGTGCGATGATTTTCTGAAAAAGACCTTCCGCAGGGACGCTCCCTTGATTTTGTTCCATATTTCTATTAATTAAATTCCTTATTTCTTGTTTTTGATTGAAATACAAATAGTTATACAGATAGATAGCTAAATAGTTAATTGTATTTCATTCCAGATTCCAGATTTTTAGATTCCAGATTCTCATTTTTGGACTGCAAAGATAAGAGGAAATTTATTTTCTAACAGTAATTCATTCATAATTTCCACAAAATTGAGGTCAAATTGAGAAGAAGTAGCGTCATTATTTTCTTGAAAGATAGGATTTTGGAAGAAAAGGATAGGAATACGGAGAGTATTTAAGGTAACAGGTTGTATCTCAATGTTAAAACCGTTATTTACTTTCCCATTATTTTTGAATTGAGTAAAGTTTTTACAAATATCACTTGTACCACCTTGAGCAGTATCATATTCATCTTTATTGAAACAAAGGATACCCACAGGATAAAGCTGAATATCTTTCTGTATTAAAAACCGAGTATTTGAGGCTAAAAAAATGGCAATTCGGGCAATAGAACATTCAAATTTATCTTTTACCTTTTTTCTAAGTTTATTACAGTCTTTTACTTGTGATTTGAGTTCAATCATTAGCACGTACAACCTATCATCTTTCAAGTACAAAATACTTCTTTCTACTGTTTTTCCTCCCGCACCAAGACATTTGTCTTTGGGAGTTTCAGATTCAAAAACCCAACAATTTTCTTTGGATAAATGATTGATAGTTACTTTTTCCAAAAAATAGTCAGGTTTCTTTTTTTTTATTAGGATTTTCGTCTTCGTCTTTCCCTAAAATGACAATAGTATCTTGAAAATAAGGATAAAGCAATTCAATGCTTTCCAAGTTTTTAGATACCATTTCGCTAAGATTCTCCAATAAAATCCCTGACATTATTGCGCTTGCTTTTGTGTTTGTTTTGTCTTTTTCTTTGCTTTCGCTTTTTTCTCATTTTGTTGGAAAAGCATATTTCCCAAATCAAATTTTTGTTCTTCTACTTTATCAACCACGGCTTTAAAATCCTTGAAAATAGTGCCATAATCACCAATGACGTATTCTTGAATCCTATCACCACTAAAATAGTAAATGCCTGTATTTTCGGCAGTAAGGAAATCTTTAGACATTCCCATTTCTTCTGCAACCTGCTCTCGATTTTCCAAAGCACCAAGCATCAAGTAGTTGTTTACTGCATCAGTAATCAGAGGGCTATGCGTAGTTATCAGCACTTTATTTTGATTTCTTTGTGAAAACTGAATGAGGATATCCAATAGCTTGAGTTGGTTTTCGGGGTGGAGGTTTTGTTCAGGTTCATCTATGATGAGAAAATTTTTTTCTTCATTTGCCCAAAATAACAAATATTGATAAAGTGTACTTAGTTGATTTACAGAAGAAGAAGATAGAAACATTGGTAAAAATCTATTTGTTCCTTTGGGTTGAAACTGATATTCCTCAATACCATATTCACCTGTTTCATTTTCCCCTAATGCAATATCT